>CAZIEQ010000082.1:0-9166 GCA_964538725.1 uncultured Acidimicrobiia bacterium
CTCAGATTCGGGCCGGCCCCCCCCAAAGAAGGGGAGGGCCGCCCCCAAGGGGCCTGCCCCCTAGCCGGGATTCGACTCTGTGGCGTCCGAACCGGACGCCGGGGCAGGGCGTCAACAACCGGGTTCCCCATAGTTGCCGCAGCAGCCTCTCAATCTCACCAGCTTGCGGAAGTTATTCCGCAGCGCCTGAGTACTCCTGTGCATGAGGCTCCCTTCGGCGTGTCGCCAGTTGTCCAGGAACGACCTGGGTCGGCCGTCACACATCTCTACCTGCCGAACCGCCGTTCCCTGTGAGTGAACTCTCGCAGGGCGCGGAGGAAGTCGACACGGCGGAAAGCGGGCCAGTAGACATCGATGAAGGAGTATTCGGCGTACGCAGCCTGCCAAAGGAGGAAACCTGACAGCCGTGACTCACCGCTGGTACGCAGCACGAGATCCGGGTCGGGAAGGTCAGCAGTGTAAAGATGCTCGGCTATACCAGCGGCAGTGATCGCGGCCGCCGCCGACGTCGCGGTGTGTCCCTTCTCGGCCAAGTCACCTACGAGATCACGGGTGGCGTCGACGATCTCCTGTCTACCCCCGTATGCCAGAGCGATGGTGAGTCGCTGCTGCCCACTGCTGCAGCTCTCCTCAAGATCCTTGGCAGCGGCCAGCAGCGGCCTCGGCAGGAGGTCGAGGCTGCCGATGAAACGGACCTCCATAGCCTGCTCTTCTGCGAGGAGCGGCAGACGTCGGAACAACCCGCCGAGGACGTCGTAGTAGGGATCCAGCTCTGCGGGGGGCCGCTTCAGATTCTCCGTGCTCAACAACCAGCAGGTGACAGCAGGGATCTGAAGGTCATGACACCATGTCAAGAACTCTTCGAATTTCTCCATGCCTGCCTGGTAACCGGCGCGGTAGTCGGCGAGGTGTTCGGTGCGGGCAAACCGCCGGTGCCCGTCGTGGATCACACCAATGTGCCGGGGCAGTGCCTCCCGGTCGAGGAGGTGGACAAGGCGCCGCTCGTACAACGCATACAACGGGCGGGTCAGGGTACGGCTCAGCCGGCGCATTCTCAGCCGATGGTAGCGACCGGGATCGGGATGATGGTGCGGCTCACTCCCCACCCGGCGCCCGGCCGGCGGCCCATTCGTCGAGAACCCGGTAAGCCTCCTCCACGGAGAACGGCCCTTCATCCAGACGCTTTTCAAGCAACATCTCCATTGCTCTTCCCACCGCAGGCCCCGGCCCGATACCGAGATGTGCCATCACATCGTGGCCGTTGACGGGGGGACGGATCCTGTCGAGTTCCTCCTGGAGACGTAGTTCGTCAATACGACGTTCCAGCTCATCGATACGAGACGATATGGCCCGCTCCCTCTTCGGATTCCGCGTCGTCACGTCGCTGCGAACCAGCTCATTCAGCTCGAGCAGCAACGGTCCGGCGTCACGCACATACCTCCGCACCGCCCTGTCGGTCCAACCCATCTTGTAGGTGTGGGGTCGCATGTGGAGGAACACAAGACGGGACACACCGGCCACGATGTCTTTGGAGAACCTCAAGGCCCGCAGCCGCTCCCGGGCCAGGCGCGCCCCGACGACCTCATGATGATGAAAGGTCACGCCTTCGGGCCCGTAGGCGCGGGTCGCGGGTTTACCGACATCATGGAACAGCGCGGCCAAGCGCAAAGTCTTCACGGGAGATATCTTGCCCACAACTGCGATCGTGTGGGCCAAGACGTCCTTGTGCCGGTGCATCGGGTCGCGGGCCAGAGCCAGATCCGCCACTTCTGGCATGAACTCGGCGGCGAGGCCCGTGTCGACAACCGCGGTAAGCGCCTCCTCGACGTGAGGGCCGACGAGGAGCCTCACCAATTCATCCCGTATCCGCTCAGCAGACACCACCCCCAACCGACCGGCCATCTCGGCAACCGCGCTCACCGCCCCCGGGTCTCCAGAGAATCCCAGCTGTGACATGAACCGAAACAGTCGCAGCATCCGCAAAGGATCGTCACCAAACGAGATCTCCGGCGACAGTGGCGTTCGAAGCACGTGCTCTGCGAGATCCGTCAAACCTCCAAACGGATCGACCATCACCGGGTCGGGCAGCCGCAGCGCCATGGCGTTCACCGTGAAGTCCCGACGTGACAGATCCTCGGCGATGTCGTCGGAGAAGGCCACAAGCGGCTTACGACTGTCGCCACGGTACGCCTCACTGCGATAGGTCGTCACCTCATAAGTGTGACGGCTGCGACGAAAACCGATGGTCCCGAACGACTCACCTACGTCGTACACGGCATCGGCGACGCCGGCGATAACCTTCTTGATGTCCTCGGGCCGTGCGTCGGTGGCGAAGTCGTAATCCGCGGCCTGCCGTCCCAGGAGCAAGTCCCTGACCGACCCTCCCACCAGGTACAACTCGAAACCCGCCTCGGCGAACAGCACAGCCAGCCGACTCGGCATCTCGCCTGGGTCCAGTAGCGGAGCCAACCGGGGAGGGATCATGCATTTGAGAGTAACGGGGGGTCGTGGAAGGTGACCGCCCCGCGCGATGGATCGATGCGCGCCGTCGATCGCTCTCAGGCGCTCGCCAGGCCCAGGTTCCTGGTTGCCAGTTTGAAGTCGACCGGATCCGACGCGTGGGCGAGGGCAGTGGGAAAAGTCACCAGCCCATCCTGATACAACTTGAGAAGAGCCTGATCGAAAGACTGCATGCCGTAGAACTCGCCTTCTTGGGCGACACCCAGCAACACTCCCGGGTCGGTGGGATTGGCAATCTCCTTGACGACACGGTCTGTTCGTACCAGAACCTCCACTGCAGGAACTCTTCCCTCACCCCGGGCGGCGGGGAGCAGGCGCTGACTGACGACGCCTTGCAGCGTCGCGGCGAGCATCAGCCGAATCTGCTTCTGCTGGTGTGTCGGGAAGAAGTCGATGATGCGGTTGATCGTCTCGCCGGCATCAGACGTGTGCATGCTCGACAGGACCAGATGTCCTGTCTCGGCTGCCTGTAGAGCAGCTTCCACGGTGGGCCGGTCGCGCATCTCACCGATGCCGATCACGTCGGGATCCTGGCGCAGCACTCGGCGCAGCGCCTCACCAAATGACGCAGTGTCGACGCCGATCTCACGTTGACTGACGACAGACATCTTGTCGGGATGAAGTACCTCGATCGGGTCTTCCAGAGTCACGATGCTCTTCCTCTGGTTGGTGTTGACGAAGTCAATCATGGCGGCGAGCGTCGTCGTCTTACCCGAACCGGTTGGGCCGGTGATCACCACCAGCCCTCGACGACCCGAAGCCAGGCGCTCCAGCACCGGCGGCAGGCCCAATGCGTCGAAAGACGCAGCGGTAGGCGAAACGGTGCGAAGGACCAAACTGACCGATCCACGCTGCCTGAATGCGTTGACCCTGAACCTGCCCAGCTGAGACTTTCCGTAGGCGAAGTCCGACTCATGGCTGTCTTCGAACTCACGCCGCGCCCGTTCCGGCATGATCTCGCGGGCGAACTGCTCGGTGTCTTCGGGCCTCAACTTGGGCAGGTTGGATAGGTGCAGCTCGCCGTCGATGCGAAACACCGGAGGCGACCCCACCTTCAAGTGCAGGTCGGACCCTCCCACCGAAACTACCTTTGCCAGCAACTCATCGATTCCTGGCAAATCAGCCATTGGACCACCGCCTCTTCCCGCTCGTTCAGCTTCCTGTATCGGCTTCCAATCCATATCGCTTGATCGAGCGGTGAATCGCTAATCGCAGTGACCAGCCGCGGTATCGCGCCCATGGGGCCGGGCAGGCCTACAACCCCGACAACACCGTCCGGCGGGCCATTACGCTCCGACGACCATGGCACACAGCCACCACCCCCAACCCTTGCCGCCCGCCAAACCAGGAAGGGTTCGCGTCACCGGCCGCTGGCCAGGCAAGATTCGACTGCGGCGCGGCTGGGCCGCAGCCACCGCGAGGCAATGGAACCACGTGTATCCAGATGGACAACTGCGGCTGGAACGAGGTGGGGCAGGGTTTCTGGAGGCTGCCGCCAACAAGATGCGGCATCTGGGTGCGGCGTCTGTCCTTTCACCCCCACTGCCTCCGTCGGCACAGCGGTTGTGGCGGACTGCAGGGTTCGGCACGCTGGTACGCCTCGATCTGCTCCGCCTCGATCTGACCGGCAAGATACCGGCACCACATCACCTCGTGGCGTTAGCAACTACAGCCATGCTGGACGAGATCGTGCACCTCGATCAGAGCGCCTTCCCACCATTCTGGGCCCTAGACGAAACCGGCCTTGCTGAAGCAGTCGAAGCGACCCACCGCGCCGACGTTCTCGTCATCAACAGCGGAGACGGCGGCATTGCCGGGTTCGCCATCCTCGGCTATGGAACGGCCCTCGCCTATTTGCAGCGGGTCGCGGTGGCGCCCTGCTGGCAAGGCCACGGCATGGGACGTTCCCTCATCCGGGCCGCCGCTCGCAAGGCACGCGCAGCCGGCGCCCGCCGGTTGCTTCTCAACACCCAGCGTGACAACGAGCGTGCCCTCGCACTGTACGAGTCGGAAGGATATGAACGGTCGCCCGAGCCGCTCGAGTTGTTGCGCTGGAGGCGTGAGAAGGCGCCTCATGACGGCTGAGCTGCCGCAGCGCTTCGAAGCTATCGTCGGGCTGGGTCGTGACGGGGATTCCCGGGTACTGCTGGCCCGCGACCGCCAGCTGGATCGTCCGGTGCGGGTGGTGGTACTGGACCGGGCTGCGCCTCGCAGACGCCGCATACAGTTCATCGACGCTGTGAGAGCGTTCGCCGCCGTCAAGCATCCCGCGGTGGCCGACGTCTACACAGTGCAAGGTCCCGACCCGGTGGCATACGCCGTACTCGAATGGCACAGCGGTGTCACCCTTGCCGACCGACTGGCGGCCGGAGATGGCAACGACGCCGCTGAGATGCTCACCATCGGCGCATCGCTGGCCTCCGCCCTCGGTGCACTCCACAGAAACGGGGTCGTCCACGGAGCTCTCGATGCCTCCGCGGTTGAGCTTCGTGGGACCCAGCCTCGCCTCCAGGGAGCCTGGCGGTCGCCGCGGTACAGCGAGCCGGCTACAGACGTGGTTGCGCTGGCCGCCATCGTGGGCGCCTCACTGTCCGGTGGTGCGGCTGGTGCGGCGGCCCCCTCTCAGCTCAACTGGGACGTGGCACCTGCTGTGGACCACGCCCTGCGGGCAGCCCGCCGTGGGCGGCTCGACGCTGTCGGCCTGGCCGCTGTGCTCGCCGCGGCCGTACCCCGCCGCACCCGTGTTCAGCCGTGGAATTGGCGATGGCTGACACCGGCCGCGCTTCTGTTCACCATCGCGATGGCCGTCATCACGGTGGGCCTTCTCGTCGGGGGCAGAGCGGGATCCCGCCTCCTGTTCCCCGCCGCCGCCGCCGTCACACCGCGGCCTCCGCCCACCGCGGTCGCGGCCATACCCGTCGCCCCTCCTCCCGAGGACACTCCACTGGGACCACCCCAACCGGTAACGGCCACCCCGGAGCCGGTCGCCGGGTATGCAGTCGCCTGGGATCCCTTCGGCGACCATACCGAACATGACTCGAACCTCTCTGCCGTTGCCGACGGAGATCCGGAGACCGGCTGGGAAACAGAGCGGTATTTCGACCCCTTGCCCACATTGAAGTCAGGTGTCGGCTTCGCGATCCCAGTGACGGGAGTCGTCGGCAAAATCGAACTGACGGCCACCGCAGGGACCCGCTTCGAGTTGCGCTGGGCGACGACGCCGCTCGATTCCCCCACCGAGTGGGAACGGCTGGCGTCCGCATCGATCACAGGCGAATCTCTTACCGTTCAGGTTCCGTTGCGACGCAACGGCTGGTGGTTGGTGTGGCTGGTCGATGTTCCAGCCAGGGAGGAGCACGACGGCTTCGCTGCCACCGTATACGAAGTACGGTTCTCGTCGTGAGCGACCGCGACACGGACCTGCTCCAGGCCTACCTGCGAGGCGACTCCAATGCCTTCGACGACTTGATGCGACTCCATGAAGAGCGTGTCTTCGGTATCTGCCTGCGCATGCTGCGCGATCGGGAAGCAGCGCTCGACGCCACCCAAGAAACCTTTCTCACCGTATTCCGCAAAGCCGACAGATTCGGCGGTCGATCGGCGTTCACCACATGGCTCTACCGGGTGGCAGTCAACACCTGCTACGACGCTCTACGCCGGGCACGGAGACGTCGTACAGAGCATCTCAGTGACACTCTCGACCCCGCCGACTGCGGAGCCACCGACCCGTTCACCGCGGTTGAGATTCGACCCGACATAGAGGCTGCGCTGGCGCAGCTACCGATCGAGTTCAGGGCCGCCGTCGTCCTGTCAGACCTCGAAGGGATGGGCCTGCAACAGATTGCTGAGCTATTGGGGGTTCCGCAGGGCACAGTCAAGTCCCGCGTCTTTCGAGGTCGCCGGCTTCTCGCAACCCATCTCGGGAACCTGAGAGTGGGTTCCCGGCATCAAAGAGATGACGATGACTGACCCCGATCTCATTGCAGCGCTGGCCGAAGGCTCGCTCTCCGGCGAGGACGAGCGCCGGGCACGCACTCTCATTGCATCCGACCCAGCCGCCCGTCGTGAATACGAGATGCAGCGAATCGCCTTGCGCGCCTTGCAGACGATGGACACACCTCGTCTGAACGAACTGGAAAGACGGCGCCTGCGCACGGCCCTGCAGGCGGTACGGCCGCAGCCGGCACAATCCAAGACAATACGGAGGCGCTGGCCCCGGGTGGCATTCGCAGCCGCCCTCGTGCTGGTGGCCGCGGTCGCCGCCCCATTGCTCAGCTCGCTGTCGCGCAACGGCGGGAACAGGACTGCACTCCCTGAAATCACCGTCGCCACTGATAAAGACGAATCTGCGGTGGTCGATGAGCCCCAGGTGACGGCCCCAACAGCAACTCTGCCACCCATGCCGACGGCCGGGGGGACAAACCGGCAGCCTGCCCCGACGCTCGAAACCACCCTGGCAAACCCGCCTACCGAGGAAACCACTACACCGCTGCAATACCTCGGTGAATTCACCCAAGAGTCCCTTTCACTGGCGCTCGCCGACTACGCAGATAATCTCGCCACCGCCGTAGACGACGGTGTGCAGCCGGTGTTCGGTTCAGCACCCGACCAGGATCTGCACGGTGACACGATCACCGTAGAACCGGTCAAGTGCCGCATCGGTGACGTATTCCCCGACTCCACCGTCGAACCTGTGGGAACAGCAAGGCTGGACGGCGCTCCCGTGACCATCTATCGGGTGGACTCCGGAGACAGCAGTGAATCGCAACTGGTCACCGTCGATCGCGACTCGTGTGAGATCGTGGACGTTTGACGTGTCGGCCGTAGACCGCCCGCACACTGTCCCTCGAACCGGCACCACGTCGCCTGTCACATCGATGACTGTATGAACCCCTCACCGAGCAGGCGGTCGGACACAGCTAACCTCCAATCGTGGACGATTTTCCCCGCCGCATAGCCGACTTCTTGGAACAGATGGCCGCCAAGGTGCGCGCCCTGACTGTCGATCGACTGGCCCGGGCTATCAAATGGGTCTCGCTGGGATGTGTCGTTGCAATCCTCGCCCTCATCGCCGTCGTCTTCCTCCTCGTCGGCGGGTTCCGCGCCCTCGGAGAAGCCATCGGAGTGACCACTGCCTACGGCGCTCTGGGTGGACTATTCGTGCTCGTGGGTGCGTTCCTGTGGAGCAAACGGCACACAGGAACTGAGGAGAAGCCATGAAGGAAGGTCTCGTAATCGTCGGCTCGGGCCCGGCGGGTCTGACCGCTGCCATCTATGCGGCCCGCGCCAACCTGAATCCTCTCATGATCGAAGGCGCCCTCGCCGGAGGCCAGTTGATGCTCACCACCGACGTCGAGAACTACCCCGGCTTTCCTGACGGGATACTCGGTCCTGACATGATGGCCAAGTTCCGCGACCAGGCGGAGCGATTCGGAACCCGTTTCCTGACCAAGGACGTTACCCGGGTTGACTTCTCGGTCCGACCCTTCCACATCGGAGTCGGTGACGACACGTACGAAGCAGACGCTGTGATCATCTCGACGGGCGCGTCGGCTCGGTGGCTTGAAGTCCCCGGTGAGGACAAACTGCGCGGGTTCGGAGTGTCAGCGTGTGCAACGTGCGATGGCTTCTTCTTTCGGGACAGGGAGTTGGTCGTCGTCGGAGGCGGTGACTCGGCAATGGAGGAAGCCATCTTCCTGACGAAGTTCGCCTCCAAGGTGACGATCATCCACCGGCGTGACGAGTTCCGGGCCTCGCGCATAATGGCGGAACGGGCGCTGGCCCATCCCAAGGTGGACGTAGTGTGGGATTCGGTGGTCGCAGAGATCCTTGGCGCCGAAGCAGTCACCGGAGTCCGTATTCGCAACGTCAAGACGGACGAGATTCGCGATTTCGCAACCGAAGGCGTTTTCGTCGCCATCGGACACGTACCCAATACCGACCTGTTCAAGGGCCAGATCGAACTCGATGATCCCGGCTATGTGATCCTCGGTGAGAACACTATGACGTCCGTGCCGGGAGTCTTCGCCGCCGGGGATCTTGCCGACCATACCTACCGTCAGGCGATCACAGCAGCCGGTACCGGATGCATGGCAGCCATCGACGCGGCTCGTTGGCTGGACAGCAGACAGGAATAGCACGAGGCCCTGATCCGTTCTGACGCAGAGAACACGCAAGGAGGTGGAGGCCGCCGCGGCCGAAGCTCATGTCAAAGAACACAGTGACCGTCAGCACAGCCGATTTCGACCAGGTCATCTCATCGAGTAAGCCGACGCTCGTCGACTTTTGGGCGGAATGGTGCGGCCCCTGCCGCGCCGTTGCACCGATCCTCGAAGAGATAGCCTCGGAATATCCCGATCAGATCACCATCGCCAAGTTGAATGTCGATGAGAACCAGCACACTGCGATGCACTATGAAGTGATGAGCATCCCCACGATGATCCTCTTCAGAGACGGCGTTGAGAAGAAGCGTCTCGTCGGTGCACGCCCCAAGGCAGCTCTAGTAGCAGAACTCAGCGAATTCCTGGCGTGACCGTGGCACGATAGGGCTGCTATGCGGCGCTATCGGCTTTGGGGTCAGGGGGAGCCGGGCCCGGGCCACCCGGAGCCGGCCCCCCCCGTCGGGTCTCCCCCCCGTCCCCCCCCC
>CAZIEQ010000083.1:0-9069 GCA_964538725.1 uncultured Acidimicrobiia bacterium
CCTCGCGAGTCGTATGCAACCACCGTGTGGCGGTTGCCGATGCCGAGACGCCCCAAGGTGTCCGCAAACACATCGGGCGTCGGCAGCGGATGTCGTCCCGGTCCGCCGGCCACCGACAGGTCGGTGTCCAGGTCGAAATAGACGGCGCCGGGGATGTGACCGGCTTCGTATTCGGCGCGCCCTCGCTGCGGCTCGTCGAGATACCAGCGCACGTCGGCAATGCGGAGCTCATCGTCGTCGATGGCGGTGGCGAGGCGGGACACACCGATGAGAGCCCGTGTCATAGCCTGCCGGGTTGTGTTTGCGACGGGGCAGGAGCGAATGCAGCCGCCTCCCAGGGCCTGACCACTACCTGCCATGCCAGGGCGACCGCGACCAGCGGCACGGCGATCGGAGAGTCGATGCGCAGCCGGTTGTAGGAAAGCATCGAACCGGCCAGCTCGGCGACGGGGGCACCTCCGATCTCGATGGCCCACCGCCGGGGACGGGGCCTACTGACCACGTTGAAGGAGAAGCCCACCCCGCCTGCCTCCCACAGCCTGCCGAACCATGAGCGGCGAACGATGCGAGCCACCGCCACACCTTCCTCGAGAGCTTCGACGACGCCCCAGCCGTTCGGCTCGAGATCCCACACCGTGTGGTCGGCAAGCGTCACCCGGGAACGGCGGGCACGGCCGAATCGTCGCAGAGTGGCCAGCACCTCCCCGTCCTGTGACAACCACCATTCGTTCGACATGAACGGGCTGTGCATCTCTGCACTGCCGCGTAACATCTCCACTCGGCTGCTGGCCACGCTGTAGACGCTAATCCTGACGGCAACCCAAGGCGATGGTGTTGTCGCCGCCGGCCGTTCCCGATGGCAGCAGGTGACCTCTGCCCCGTACCATCATCGCATGCAGCTGCACCTTCTCGACGGTACCTACGAGCTGTTCCGCGCCCACTTCGGACAACCCTCGAGGCGATCCTCCAGCGGCCAACAGGTGCAGGGTGTGTACGGTTTGATCACCTCGACGCTGGGTTTGCTGCAGGAGCCTGCGGTGACTCACGTCGGCGCCGCCTTTGACACTGTTGTCGAGTCATTTCGCAACGAGTTGTATCCCGGTTACAAGACGGGAGCCGGCGTTCCCGCCGAACTCTTTGCCCAGTTCCCCCTCGCCGAACAGGCCATGAAGGCGCTGGGTGTGGTCACCTGGGGAATGGTGCGCTATGAAGCCGACGACGCCCTCGCCGCTGCCGTCTCCAGATACCGCGGAAGCTTCAGCCGGACCGTGATTCTCAGTCCCGACAAGGACCTCGCCCAGCTCGTCGACGGCGACATTGTGGTGGCCTACGACCGGATGCGACGGCGCTGGTTCGACGAGGCAGCAGTGGTCGACAAATTCGGTGTTCACCCCCCATCGATACCCGACTATCTGGCGTTGGTGGGGGATAGCGCCGATGGTTTCCCCGGGATAGCCGGCTGGGGTGCCAAGTCGACAGCGGCGGTGTTGCAGCGCTACCGGTGCATCGACAGGGTTCCCCTCGACGCCGGGCTGTGGACGGTGGCAGTACGGGGAGCGCAACGTTTGGCTTCCAACCTCGCGGCCGGCCTCGGCGATGCCCTGCTGTTCCGCTACCTGGCGACATTGCGGGCTGAGGTGCCGTTGGCGGAAGACGCCGCCGACTTGCGCTGGCAGGGTGCCCACGCCGGGCCCTTCGAAGAGCTCTGCATCGAACTCGGGTTTCCCGAGTTGACCGACCGTGTCACCCGCTGGGCTGCGTTGTGACCCGGTTGGTGGTCGCGGTGATCTTCGATTTGGGCGGTGTCGTCTTCGACTCTCCCCTCGTCGCCATGAGAGCCTTCGAGAGCGAGCTCGGGTTGGCGGCAGGAGCGCTGGGATGCCTCGTCGTCGGAGGAGGTGATGACGGTGCGTGGGCCCGCTATGAGAGGGGTGAAATCGATGCCGCCGCCTTCCACCGTGGTTTTGAGGCCGAAGGGGCCGCGGCGGGGATCGTCTTCTCCGCCGAAGAGATGATGGAGAGGATCAACGGGGCGGCCCGTCCCCGGCCGTTGATGCTGCGGGCGATTCGCAAGCTACGGAACGGCGGTTTCAAAGTTGCCGCCTTGACCAACAACTGGTCGGGCATGGGTCATTCCGCTGCCATGGAGCAGTGCTTCGACTTCGTGGTGCAGTCGTGGCAGCTTGGGATGCGCAAACCAGACCCGCGTATCTACCGGCACACCTGCGAGCTGCTGGGGGCCGCGCCCGGCGACGTCGCCTTCCTCGACGACCTCGGGGGGAACTTGAAGGCTGCTCGTCGTCTGGGGATGCGAACGATCAAGGTCGCCGACCCCGTCGCGGCCCTCGAGGAGCTGGAGGCATTGGTTGGGGTATCGCTGATCGACTGAGTCCGGTGCCGGCAAGACTTGCCGGCGGATGGGATTTGGGACTTTCGGCGGCGGTTGGTTGACATTCGGCTGCAGGCAGGATGAGATCCCCGGCGCGACTGTGCGCGGTGTGGCTCACCACCCCTACACGGGGAAAGGAGGAACAGCATGCAGGTCCGTGACGTGATGACTACAGAAGTGGTGACGTTGTCTCCCGATGCCTCCCTTGCCGAGGCGGCGAGACAACTCATCGACTCTGCGGTGTCAGGGGGACCGGTGATCGACTCCATGGGTCGTCTCGTCGGCATGATCACCGAAGCCGACTTCCTTGCCAAAGCCTTGCACCGCAGAGTGGGAAGACTGAAACGCGTCCCTTTCGCCGAGATCCATCGCCAAGGTTCTCTTGTCACTGCAGCCACCGTCGCCGAGGTGATGAGCACAGATGTGGTGACGATCCATCCGGGGGCATCGATCGGCGAAGCGGGCAGGCGGATGACCAATGGGAGGGTCCGGCGACTGCCGGTAGTCGACGCCGCCGGTGCCGTTGTCGGCATCGTCAGTCGGTCGGACGTGTTGAAGGTGTTCGCCCGCAGCGACGCCTCCATCGAAGCCGACATAGACGGCTTGTTGTCAGGTCCTCTGGCGGTGGCGGGAAGAGATGTGACGATTGACGTCGACGACGGGGTCGTGATTCTGCGGGGCAAGGCCGACACTCGGGCCGAACGCTCGTTGATCGAACACCTCATCGGCTCATGTGACGGCGTGGTGCGCGTCGACGGCGAATTGGATTTGAATGTCGACGAAGCTCTCGCGGACACACGCTGGGCCGGCTATGCCCAGGAGGGAGTCGAACGGTGAGAAGAAGGGCCTGGATTTCCACACCACCTCTCTAAAGGCAGATCCCGACCCATGCGCCTACCCGACAGACGGCGTTATCCGTAGCATGGCGCCGAATCGGGGAGGGCCGTGCCTGCAATAGAAGTACGCGGGCTCATCAAAGACTACGGGAGTCTGCGCGCAGTCGCCGGGATCGACTTCACCGTCGCCGAAGGTGAGGTGCTGGCCCTATTGGGACCCAACGGAGCCGGCAAGACGACAACCGTCGAGATCCTCGAAGGGCACCGCCCGCGCAGTGCCGGTGCGGCGATGGTGCTCGGCTTCGACCCCGAAACCGGCGGCCGCAGCTATCGGGAACGCATCGGGATAGTGCTGCAGGAAGGCTCACTGGAGAAGGAACTGACGGTGACCGAGGTGCTCGAGACCTACGCCGCCATGTATCCCCATCCCCGGCCGGTGGGCGAGGTCATCGAGCTGGTCGGGTTGGAAGACAAACACAGGGCGAGAATCAAGACTCTCAGTGGGGGGCAGCGCCGGCGTCTCGAACTGGCACTGGGCATCGTCGGCGACCCCGATCTGGTGTTCCTCGACGAGCCGACCACCGGCTTCGACCCCTCTGCGAGGAGACAGGCGTGGAGTCTCGTCGACGGACTGCGCGGTCTCGGCAAGACGATTCTGCTGACAACTCATTACATGGACGAGGCGCAGCATCTCTCGGACCGGGTCATCGTGATCGCCGCCGGCGAGGTCGTTGCCGACGGTTCGGCGGACACCATCGGAGGGGCGTCGTCGCGGCTGCCCACCGTGTCGTTCCACATCCCCGACGGGATGGGCGTCTCCGACGTCCCCGGCGTAGCCGAGGGGCAAGTCGGCGACGGCATCGTGAGGCTGACCACCGACGACCTCACCGGTTGTCTGTACCGCATCACCGGATGGGCGCTGGAAAACGGCTTGGAGCTGGAGGGTCTCTCCGTCACCCGACCGAGTCTCGAAGACGTCTATCTGCAGTTGACGGAGAGCCATCGTGACGAGTGACATCCGGCTCACGGGGATGCAGATCCGTTACCAGAACAGAATCTTCTGGCGGACACCGGTAGCTGCCTTCTTCACTCTGGTTTTCCCCTTGATGTTCCTCATCGTTTTCACCGCAACTTTCGGCAACGACACGATCGAGGAGCTGGGTGTCACCACCGCTCAGTTCTACGCCCCCGCCCTCGCCGTGTTCGCCGCGGTATCCGCCACCTACACCAACCTTGCCGTCAGCACTGCCTTCTCCCGCGATGAAGGTGTGTTGAAGAGGGTTCGGGGTACACCGCTGCCCCCGTGGATGTATATGGCTGGCAGGGTGGGCTCGGCGGTGTGGCTTGCCCTCATTGCCACCGTCATGATGATGACTGTCGGTGTGTTGGTGTACGGCGTGGAGGTGATCCCCGGGCGCCTGCTGGCGGGCACAGTGGCTTTCGGCGTCGGCGTCGCCGTGTTCGCTGCACTCGGCCTCATGGTCGCCGGCCTGGTCTCCAACGGCGAGTCGGCGACTGCGATCGCCAACGCAACACTGCTGCCGCTGGCATTCTTCTCCGATGTGTTCATCGCCCCATCTCGAGACGCGCCCGAGTGGATTTCGCGGGTCGCCGACCTCTTCCCGTTGAAGCATTTCGTTGTGGCTCTCAGTGAGGCCTTCAATCCCACTCTGGGAGGCAGCGGCTTCGCGTGGAACACCGCCGGTGAGCACTCCATCGGCGTACACGTCGCCGTGCTGCTGCTTTGGGGCCTGGGAGCCATACTCATCGCGCTGCGCTACTTCCGCTGGGAGCCTCGCTCTGGGGGCGGCTCGGGGCGTGGGTCTCGACGAGCGAGACGCAGGGAGGGAACTGACGGGATGGAGAGAGCATGACGACAGCAGCACCGGCATACGCCGCACGAGCAGTTTCCGTGACCAAGGTCTATGGAGAGGGTGACACTGCAGTCCGGGCACTCGACGGTGTGGACGTGTCGTTCCCGACAGGCCGGTTCACCGCCATCATGGGACCGTCCGGATCGGGTAAATCCACCTTGCTGCATTGCCTGGCGGGTCTCGACCGGGTGACGTCGGGGGAGGTGTGGATCGGCGACACCATGCTCGGCGACTTGTCGGAAAAGGAGTTGACCCGGCTGCGCCGTGACGCAGTGGGGTTCGTTTTCCAGGCGTTCAACCTGGTACCGACCCTCAATGCTGCGGAGAACATCACTCTGCCGCTGGCCATCGCCGGTCGGGATCCCGACCCGGGCTGGTACGACCTGGTGGTCGACACGGTGGGGCTGCGGGACCGCCTCGGGCACCGCCCCTCCGAACTGTCGGGAGGCCAGCAGCAGCGGGTAGCGGCGGCGAGGGCACTGGTCACCCGTCCCCGCATCGTTTTCGCCGACGAACCCAGCGGCAACCTCGACTCGAAGTCGAGCGCCGAGTTGCTCACCTTCATGGAGGGCGCGGTCGGCGAGTTCGGTCAGACGATCGTCATGGTCACCCATGATCCGCTGGCGGCTGCTCATGCCGATTACGTCGTCTTCCTCGCCGACGGCAAATGCGTCCACGAGCTGGCCGATCCCACAGCCGGCTCCGTGTTGGAGGCCATGAAGGCCCTCGGAGAAGGCTGATGCTCCGCATGGCGTTGAAGAGTGTGCTGGCCCGCAGGCTGCGGCTGGCTCTCACCGCCCTCGCCGTCGTGTTGGGGGTGGCTTTCGTCTCGGGCACCTACGTGCTCACCGACACCATCAACGCCACCTTCGACACGCTGTTCACCGAGGTGTATGCCGGCATCGACGTCACCGTGCGCGGCGACCTGGAGAGTTTCGGCGGCCTCGATACGCAGATAGAACAGGTCGGGGTCTCCCAGGAAGTGCTCGACCGGGTGTCGGCAGTCGACGGTGTCGACGTGGCCGTCGGGTCGGTGGACGGGTACGCCCAGCTCATCGCCGAGGACGGAGATCCCATCGGCGGGCAAGGTCCTCCGACCATCGGGTTCTCGTGGAACGACGAGGTACGCCTGTCGCCGGTGCGAATTCGACAAGGTGAGCCGCCGCGGCGGTCCGGTGAAGTGGTCATCGACGCTGCCACCGCAGACGCCAACGGGTTCTCTATCGGCGATGACATAGAGATTCTGTTCCTCGGGGGTCCCGAAGAGTTCGAGATCGTCGGCATCGTCTCCTTCGGAGAGTCCGACGGTCTCGGCGGTGCCACTCTGGCGTTGTTCGACCTGGACACGGCGCGCCGCGTGCTGCAGCCTCCCGGCGACTACACCAGCCTGTCGGCCATCGCCGAGCCCGGGCTGTCCCAGCAAGAGCTGGCGACGAGGGTCGCCGCGGTCGTCACCGAGGACGACCTGGGGGTCTTCACCGGTGAGGAGGAGACGCAGAACAACCTCGACGATCTCGAGGAAGGCCTCGGTTTCATAAACACTCTGCTGTTGGTGTTCGCCGGCATCTCTGTTTTCGTCGGCGCCTTCATCATCCAGAACACCTTCCGCATCATCGTTGCCCAGCGAACCCGCGAGCTGGCGGTGCTGCGTGCTCTCGGTGCCTCCGGGCGACAGGTGACCCGCCTAGTCGTCGTGGAGGCATTCGTCGTTGCCTTGATCGCATCGGCGGTGGGGGTGGTCGCCGGGATCGGCCTGGCATCCTTGCTGCGGCTGGCCATGGATTCCTTCGGGTTCGGCCTCCCTTCGGGCCCTCTCACCGTCCTTCCACGCACGGTGATCGCCGGCATGGCAGTCGGGGTGGGAGTGACGGTGGCCGCCGCGATCCTCCCCGCCCGCCGAGCGGCCAAGGTGCCTCCCGTTGCCGCCATGCGTGACCTGCCCACTCCACGGCGGTCTTTACGGAACCGCAGCCTGGTCGGCGGCTCCGTCACCGCGGCGGGTGCGCTGGCCCTGTTCGTCGGTCTCGGAGGGCGCGGTATCGGCTGGGTGGGTCTGGGTGCCGGGGTGTCGTTCCTCGGCGTGTCGATCCTGGCGCCATTGTTTGCCAAACCGCTGGCAGGGCTCATCGCCCGTCCGCTGCCGCGCGTCTACGGGGTGACCGGGACGCTGGCCAGAGAAAACGCGGTGCGTCGGCCGCGCCGGACTGCGGCAACCGCCTCTGCGCTGATGATCGGCATCGCCCTCGTCGCGTTTGTTTCGATACTGGCTTCTTCGATCAAAGTCACCGTGAAGGAGTCGATCTTCGACAACTTTCCCGCCGAGTTCCTGGTGTCACCGGCTGCGTTCGACGGCGGGGTGAGTCCCGACGTCGCCCGGCGTCTGGGAGCGGCCCCCGAGGTTGCGACGGTTTCGGCCGTGCAACTCGGGCAGTCTCGCATCGACGACGAGGTGCAGACGCTCACCTCAGTTGACCCGGAAACGATCGGCGAGGTCTTCAATGTCGGCATGGTGGCGGGTGATCTCGACGCCCTCGGCGCAGGTACGATCCTCGTATCCACGGGCGCCGCAGACGAGCATGGGTGGTCGGTGGGCGACACTCTCACCGCGGAGTTCGTCCTCACCGGAGAGCAGCAGTTCACGGTGGCGGGGATCTTCAGCCAGGACGACCTGTCTCCCTACCTCATCGATCGAGGCACCTACGCCGCCAACTTCAGCAGCCGGTTCGATCAGATGGTGTTTGTCAACGGCCCTGGTGACATCGAGCCGGCGGTGACGCGTGCTGTGATCGATGACCTCGCCGCGGAGTATCGCAATCTGACGGTGGAGGACAAGGCAGAGTTCGTCCGCTCGTCGGGTGAGGACATCGACCAGCTGGTTTCCTTCTTCCAGGTCCTGTTGGCACTGGCGATCATCATCGCGGTGCTCGGCATCACCAACACGCTGGCGCTGTCCGTCGTGGAGAGGACTCGGGAGATTGGGCTGTTGCGCGCCGTGGGCCTCGACCGACGGCGTGTGCGGCGCATGATCAGATGGGAGGCGGTCGTCGTTGCCATCTTCGGGGCGGTGCTCGGTGTCGCCCTCGGCATCGTGTTCGGCTGGTCGACGGTGAGAGCGCTTGCCGACTCCGGCCTCGACTCGTTCAGCCTTCCCTTCGGTGAGTTGGTGTTCTACGTGGTGCTGGCAGGAGGGGCGGGGATGCTGGCCGCGGTGCTGCCTGCCCGCAAAGCGGCGAAGATGGACGTGCTGGCGGCGATCGCATACGAATGATCGGCCGGCGCGTGCATACTTGGGGCTATGTGCGGCCGCTTCACCCTGACCGAGCCTCCCGAGTATTACGCAGACGTGTTCGGCGTCGACTCGATCCGTACCGAAGGACTGCAACCCAACTACAACGTCGCTCCCACCGACCCGGTGTATGTCGCCATCGAACATCGAAGGGAACGCCGGCTGGGAACCTTGCGCTGGGGACTGATTCCCCACTGGGCCAAGGACCGCAAGTCGGCGGCCCGTCACATCAACGCCCGCGTGGAGACGGCGGCCACCAGACCAGCCTTTCGGGACTCGCTGCGCCGCCGCCGCTGTTTGATTCCTGCCGATGGGTTCTACGAGTGGGAGCGGCGCGATGAGCGCGCCAAGCTGCCCCACTACGTACATGCCGTCGGCGGTGGACCGCTGGCATTCGCCGGTCTTTGGGCGGCATGGAAGGACCCGGAAAGCGGCGAATGGCTTCGCACCTGCACGATCCTTACCGGACCACCCGACGACGTCGTCCGGCCTCTGCACGACCGGATGCCGGTGACACTCCCCCCCGACCGTTGGGACGGGTGGCTTGCCGAAGACCTGCAGGACCCCGAAGAGGCGATGGGCATCGGTGGGGGGTCCACAGCCCCTGTGTACGCGCGTAGCGATCGATCCTCCGTCAAGACCCCGATGTGGTTATGGTTGGTGAGATTCGAGATCAGGAAACCG
>CAZIEQ010000084.1:0-8915 GCA_964538725.1 uncultured Acidimicrobiia bacterium
CAGCCCCGACAACTCCACCCACCACCCCCACTACGACCACGACGACCACGACGACTCCGACCACCACCCCCACTACGACGACCACGACGACTGCGACCACCACCCCCACGACCACCTTTGGCGAGTCCACATCCACATCGACGTCCAGCACGACCGTCCCCCAGTCCACCACCACCACCATGCAGGTCCCGGCTGCCACCACCCCGCCGGTGCCCACAACGGCGCCGCCAGCAACGACCACCACCATCGCCGTTGTCATACCAGGCGGCGGCGGCGGTTCCGACGGAGGCTTCCCGCTGAGCCCGTGGCTGCCTCTGGGAGCCGGAGGTGCCCTGCTGGTCGCGGCGGCATGGTCGGCGAGAGTGCTGTGGAACAGGCGTCAGAACAGGCCGGTCGAGGACCCCTATTCAGCAGCCCTCGCCTTCTACGGTCATCCGGCTCCGCCGGAGGGTGCCGAATCCGAAGGGGTGTCGGACGACGACGCGGTACGGATCTCCTTTCCGCCGTGGCCCCGCTGGATAGACAAGGACCGCCACCAGCCGATGGGGGGTCTGGAAGTCCACACCTTCCGCGAGGACGATCCCGAAGCCGACTGAATCAGCACGAAGCCGGCGGGGTTTGGTAGGTTTCCGCCACGACGATGGCGTGGACACTGCAAGCCATGGGCTATCCCGAAGGGGACGGTAACAACCCGCTGAAATGGCGGGGAGCATTCAGCAGCCGGATCCTCCCCCACGGTGTGCTCGCCTGCCGAGCCGCGGTGCTCAACCTGCTGGCCGACGGCCTGGGGCGGGGAGTCCGCTCATGGTCGGCGGTGGCGGCGATCACCCATACCCGCAACGCCCGCAAGCCGATCAGTATCGCGTACGCCGACGTTCACGTACCTTCCGCTACCGGGCCGCTCACCGCGGACACATTCGCCGACAGGACCGTGTTCGACCTGCTGCTGAAGATGAAAGACCCCGGCAGGGCCATAGCCGAGCTGCAGGGAATGTCTCACCCGGGCATACTGCGCGACCCCATCAGCCGTCTCCTCGACATGACGCGGCGCCGTCCCGAGGCGTCCATCGACGAGCTGTTCTCCATGGGCCACCCGCAACGTCGCATCGTCTGAAGCGACAAGCCGTCGGTTGGCCGGTTTCCGGTAGCAAGTGTTGCGCCGTAGGTTGACGACCGAACAGCCGACAACGGGCAATTGCCTCATGCCTTCCCTCCCCCCAGATTTCATGGCCCGCATGCGGGCTGCCGACCCGTCCCTGTGGGGACAATCCAACGACGCGGAGATCGCCAACCGCCTCGGCTGGCTGGAGCTGCCCCGGTCGAGCCGCCCACACATCGCCTCGTGGCGCAGCCTGGCCGCCTGCATCGCCTCCGAGTTCGAACAGCTGGTGCTGCTGGGGATGGGTGGTTCTTCATTGGCGCCGGAAACCTTCGCCCGCGTGTACGGGCCAGCGAAGGGTTTTCCCAGCCTGCAGGTGATGGACAGCACCCACCCCGACGCGGTCGCCGCTGCCTCGATGAACGTCGACTCTGCGGCGACGCTCTTCATCGTTTCCAGCAAATCGGGCGCGACTTTGGAAACCATTTCCCTCTTCCACTACTTCTGGTCGAGAGTCGCAGCGACCCGCCCCGACCCCGGCGCGGCCTTCATCGCCATCTCCGACCCGCAGACACCGTTGGCCGTCCTCGGCGCCGAGCGCGGATTTCGCAGCATCGTCGCCGCCGACCCCAACGTAGGGGGACGATTCTCCGCTTTGACCGCCTTCGGCCTGTTGCCGGCGGCACTCATCGGTGTCGACATCGAAGCGCTGCTCGATTCGGCCGCCGAAGGCCTCGAGCCCCCACACGTCGAGGCCGCCCTTCATCTGGGAACCGTGCTCGCCGAGGGGGCAGCAGCCACAGCCGACAAGGCAACGATCGCCTTGCCAGCCGGGCTGGAGCCGCTTGGTGCCTGGCTGGAGCAGCTCATTGCCGAAAGCACAGGCAAAGGAGGCACCGGCATCATCCCCGTGGTCGACGAACCGGCATCGTCTCCATTGGATTTGGGACCGGGCCGGACACGGGTGTCCTACAGCGACGACGCGGCGGCGGTCACCATCGAGGCCACCCCTGGTGACCTGGGGCGGGAGATGATGAGATGGGAGCTGGCGACCGCGGCCGCGGGCGCCGTGCTCGGCATTCATCCCTTCAACCAACCCGACGTGGAGATCGCCAAACAGCTCGCAAGGCGGGCCATGTCCGGTGAGTCCGTCGGCTCTGCAGACGCTGAGGTTCCCGCCGACGCTGGCAGACTCGGCGACGCTGTGGCGGCGTGGCTGTCGACGCTGACCGCAGCCGACTACGTTGGCATCCAGGCGTTCCTCGCTCCCGACCCAACCGTCGCCCGGCAGGTGGACCGCATCAGAAAGGCGATCCTCGGCGCCGGTGGGAACGCGACCACCTTCGGCTACGGACCCCGTTTCCTGCACAGCACCGGCCAGCTACACAAAGGTGGGACCAACAACGGCCTGTTCCTCCAACTGATCGACCATGGCCGCAACGACATCCCGATACCCGAATCGGACCACACCTTCCTCCGCCTCATCACCGCGCAAGCCGCGGGCGACCACGCTGCACTGTTGGATCGGGGCCGCCGGGTGCTCCAGGTGTGCCTCGGAGACGACGTCCCAGGAGGCATCGACACGGTGGCGGGCGCAGTCGAAGCGGCGCTGGCCTGATCGCAGCCGCCTCAAGGCCGGGAGGCCACCTCCTCGCCGTGCCACAACTCCCTGAAATCAACGGACGTCTCCAGCAAGTGCTCCAGGGAACCCCGGGCGGCGGGCGCTCCTTGGCGCAGCACCAGGATCTCGGAGGCTCGCTGCAGGGCAGCCCTTCGATGTGACACGACCAGGCATGTCGGCCTGTCCGTTCCGGCGAACAGCCTTGCCCACAGTATCCGTTCCGTGTCGACATCGAGGGCGGACGACAGATCGTCGAACACCATCAGCTGGGGCCTGCGGACGAACATGCGGGCTGCTGCGGTGCGCTGCACCTGCCCCCCCGACAGGCGGACACCAAGGGGCCCGATCAGAGTGTCGAGACCTTCCTCCATGGCTTCCACATCGGGCACCATGACGGCCGCCTCCACGGCGGCACGCACCGCGGTGTCGGGAACGTCCAACCCGAGCAGCAGGTTGTCCCGCAACGCCATCGAGAAGAGGCGCGGCACCTGCGGGGTGTACGCCGAGTGAGGCGGAACGAAGAACTTTGCCGGGTCGACCACCGGCTCGCCGTTCCAGCGCACTTCGCCCGACTGGGGGGTGAGCAGTCCCAGCATGGCGCGCAGCAGCGTCGTCTTCCCCGAACCGATACGCCCGGTGATGACGACGAAGTCGCCCCTGGCGATATCCAGGTCCACTTCACGGATGCCCTGGTCACTGCCCTGGTATGTGTATGCGAGCCCCCTCACCTGCAAGGTGTGCAGCGGATCGCCGTTCCCGGGTTGGGGGAGCGCGCCGATGTCGCCCCGCAGCGCCAAGGACCGCCGTCTGACGATGACGTCGGGGAGTCCCCCTTGCAGCAGGTCCGTCATGCGCTCCACGTTGACGGAGACCTGGCGATACTTGGCGAGGAAGAGGCCGATGAATTGGAACATGTCGGTGAGATAACCGAGCAGGAAGATGAACAGGGCAAGCTCCCCCAGGGTGAGGACGGAGCGCCCGCTGGCGATCCCCTGAGCCACAGCGACGAGGATGATCCCGGTGCCCAGCGTCACCGAGTTCCAAAAGAGCGACTCCAACCCCTCGTTGAGCACCCGGTCGCGAATCATCTTGTGCTGGCGCCGGTCGTTGGCTGCTGCCAGATGTTCGATCGCTTCGGCTTCCGCGCCTGCAACCTTGATCGCCTGCACTGCGGAGAAGACCTCGCCGATGGCTTCGGTGACTTCGCCTGTGGCGCGTCTCGCCTCCTCCCGGTAGGCGCTGATTCGGGTTCCGAGAAGCTGCACGGCATACACGATCACCAGCAGAGGGGCGAAGACGAGCAGCGTGACGACGAGGTCGATGCGGGCGAGGACGATGAAGCTGATCACTGCGAGGGTCAACGTCCCCACCAGATCGACCGTCCAGTTGACGACGTCTTCGGCCTCTTCGACGTCTTCCCTCATCCGGCTGATCGCCTCCCCCGGGGAGCCTTTCACAGCTCGCGCCCCGGGCAGGCCGAGGACGAATTCGAACAGGTTTCCCCGCATCGTCATCTTGGTGCGGAAGATGAAGTTGGCGTCGCTGAACATCCCCACCCAGATGAAGGCGGCCCGCCCCAATGTATAGGCGGCGAGCAGAGCCACCAGCGTTCCCACACCGGCCGCCGCCGGATCCCCCGCCACCCGGTCGAAGAACTCGCGGTGGATGAACCCCACCAGCACGGGCATGGAGTGGATGGAGGTCCACAGAATCAGCTGCACCGCGTACAGGCCGGGGTTGGCCTTGATCATGCGGACGATGAAACGCCAGGCAGCCATCAGGTGAGCACCTCTTCGATACCGCTACGCAGCAGCCCGGCAAACCGCGAGCCGTCGTTCGCCGCCAGCTCTGCCCGTGGCCCGAACTCCACGATGCGCCCCCCATCGAGGATGAGGATGTCGTCGGCGCGGGTGACGGTGGCCAGCCGGTGGGCGATGACCATCCCGGTGCGGCGATGCAGCAGCTTGTCGACCGCCCGCTCGATGAGCTGTTCTGTAGCAGGATCGAGGCGCGACGAGGCCTCGTCGAGGATCACCAGGCCGGGGTTCTTGAGGAAGATGCGGGTGAATGCCAGCAACTGTGCTTCGCCTGCAGACAGCCCGCCTCCTCCCGACTCGAGATACGTATCCAGCCCCTGCGGAAGTGAAAACACCCAGTCGGCCAGACCCAGGTCGGTGAGCACCTCATACAGGTGCTCGTCGCCAACGGCGGCATCGAAGAACGTCAGGTTCTCCCTCACGGTGGCCCGGAACAGCTGCACGTCCTGGGTGACCATCCCCACCCTGCCCCGCAACGACTGCAGCGCCACGTCGCGCACGTCGAATGTTCCAACCTGGACGCGGCCCGACTGCGGGTCATAGAGGCGGGTCAGCAGCCTTGCCAGCGTCGTCTTGCCGCTGCCGGTCCGGCCCAGAACACCGAGAACCCTTCCCGCCTCCAGGCGGAATGCGAGGTCGTGCAGCACGATCTCGCCGTTGCCGTCGCCGTCGTCGTCGTAGAAGAACGTCACCCGGTCGAATTCCACCGCCAGCGCACCGGGGGGCAGGTCACCATCGGCCGACTGATCGAGTTTGGACTCGAGTGCCAGCAGTTCGCGTACCCGTTCGATGGAGGCTGCGGCCTTCTGCAGATCCTCCATCTGGCCGCGAATACGCTCCAGCGGCTGGCGCAGCATCTCCGTGTAGTGGAAGACGAGGTACACCGAGCCGACGGTCAGGTCGCCACTACCGAGGAACCGGTCGCCCAGCCAGTAGACGATGGCGAACCCGACGGAGAACACGAGGATGTTCGACGACCACATGGTGGCGAACCCGAAGTGGGCTTTGACGACATCTGGCAGCCATTTGCGGTGGATCTGAGTGAAGCGGCGCATCATGAACCCGCCGGCGCCGTTGCCCCGCACGTCCTCGGTCCCGCCGAACTGTTCCGACAGGAATCCGTAGAACTCGGCGCTGCGTTCACGTTGCGCCTTCCACCACGGCACGGCGATACGCTGCATGAGCACCATGAACACCAGCGCGAACATGGCAAACACGCTCAGCGCACCTCCAATCCACAGGTTCTCCCGGAACAGCAGCGCCACAATGCCGATGCTGAGAAGCAGATTGCCTGCCACATGGATGGTGAACTGGCTGAAGAAGTTGGACAGGGCTGTGATGTCGCCGTCGATCCTCTCGATGAGCTCACCGGGGGTACGCGTCTTGTGGAACCCCATGTCGAGGCGCAGCAGATGGTCGGCAAGGTCGCGCCGCAGTCCATTGGTGGCCGTCCACCCCACCGTCTCGGCAACGTACGTGGACACCACCGCCAGTCCCTGATGCAGCAAGGCAAGCACGATGAAAACCACCGCACCCGGCAGCAGCACCGACGTGTCGGAACCGCTGAGGGCGGTGTCGATGAAGAACCGCAGCAGCTGGGGGTTGACGAGCTGCACCGTGATGGTGGCCGTCATCAACAGGCCGAGCAGCACAGCCTGCCGCCCCTGGGGACGCAGGTAGCGGTACAGGAGTCGCCAATACTGTCGGACGGGGATCACTCACTCACCTCGAAGTGGAAACGGGCGCGCCGCAGCGCGACAAGGCACAGGTCGGGAGCGCCGGACGGCGCCGCAGCTCAGTAGTGAGGAGCCGGAAGGCGCGTCGATGCCGGCGCTGGTTTGGATTCGAGCCGAATCATCACACCTCCCTCAAAGACGGCGGGACCATAACAGGTGCCGTGCCGCCGGGTCGAGTCATTGCTCGCAGTCGCCGTCGGGCGCCTGCCATCGCCGCCGCCCCTGCATCCCATAGCGGAGCAGCAGGAGGGCCCTGGCCGGCGATATCTCTACGAAACATGTGTTGGGGGAGTCATGAGGCCCACCGGGGTCGAAGTCGTCGAGGTCGTATGGAAGGACGCCTGTCCACAGGCGCACCTTGTCCTCGACGGCGCGCAGGAGGCGCACATCACCCCAGATGATGAGGGAGTCCCAGCCGGTCGATTCCTTCACTTCGTAATGGACACAGATTCTCGTGTTGTCTCCCAGATTGCGGGCGGTGCGGCCGTTGCTGCCGACGCTCACATACAGCTTCCGATCCGCCCACCCTCCGGCGAGCGGCACGACGTGAGGGACGCCGCCGGCGGCGGTAGCGAGGTACAGGATCGGCCCGAGGCGCACCGCCTCTGCAATGACTTCTGCCAGCTCCATGAGACGAACCTCGCAGGAATAGTGCCGGTGGTCAAGCAGTAGCCTGGTGGCCATGCGTGGAAGCGTCGCCATCATCGGAGTCGGCGAGGTCCCCACCGGAAAGTACCCCAACCGCACCCCGATCGAGTCCGCCCTCACCTCGGCACGCCTGGCAGTCGTCGACGCCGGCATCGACCGGCATGACATCGACACCGTCATTCCCACCGCGGCGCTGGCGGATCCGGCCTTCAACACCGACCTGGTGGTAGGCCGGGTCGCCGAAGAGCTGGGACTGCGCATTCGCAACAACCTGCAAGTGTTCGCCGGCGGGGCGACCAGTGCCGTCATGTTGAAGATCGCCGCCGGCTTCATCGCGACCGGGGTTTCGCAGACCATCCTGTTCATCCACACCGACCAGCTCGGCTCCGGTGTCACCTCGCAGGAGGGCATCGACCTGTTCGCCACCGCCGGCATCTCCAAGGAGTGGGAGGCGCCATACGGACTGCACTATTCCGCCGTTGCGGGACTCATCACGCGCCGGTTCATGCATGAGACGGGTACCACCGAAGCTCAACTGGCATCGGTGGTGGTGTCCAATCGGAAATGGGCGGCTCTCAACCCAAACGCCATGCTGCAACGCGAGCTCAGCGTGGAAGATGTGCTGTCCTCCCCGATCTTGTCTTCTCCACTGCACGCCCGGGAATCCAACGTCCTCGCCGACGGCGGCGCCGCTTTCATCGTCACCTCAGCCGAGCGAGCTGCCTCGTTCGGGGAGCCGGCGGCATATGTGCTGGGGGAAGGATCGCGCGTCACCCATTTTGCACTCTCCCAAGAACCCGACCTGGCCCGTCTCGGATACGCCGCCGCCGCCCAGGACGCGTTCGACATGGCCGGTGTCGGCCCCGAAGACATGGACGTGGCCGAGGTATACGATTCCTATCCAGTCTTCCAACTCATCGCCCTCGAGGAGTTAGGCCTGGTACCGGGTGGTGAAGCCGGAGCCTTTGTAGCAGCAGGCAACACCTGGCCGGGGGGGAAGCTGCCGATGACCACCAACGGTGGCATGCTCGCCCAGGGCCATACGGGAGCCGGTGGTGGGGTTGCCATCCTCGCCGAAACTGCCCGCCAGCTGATGGGGAGGGCCGCCAAGCGCCAGGTGGACGGAGCCCGCTTCGCAGTCGACACGTCGACGGGCGGAACCTATGTGGACGCCCATGTCACCGTGCTCGGCAGCGAGGTGCCGGCATGAGGCCGCTTCCCCGGGTCGACGTTTGGGCTTGGCCGTACTGGGAGTCTGCCAAACAGGGACGGCTCGTCATTCAGCGATGCCACGCCTGCGACGAGGCCGTCTTCTACCCGCGCCCGGCGTGCCCACAATGCGGTAGGGACACCCTGGTGTGGGAGGAGGCGTCGGGCAAGGCGACCGTCTATTCCCACACCACCGTCGAGTCCTATCCACCTTCAGCGTTCACCGACGAGGTGCCATTCGTCATCGCCATCGTCCAGCTCGATGAGGGTCCCCGCATGATGACCAACCTGATCGGTGCCGAACCCAACGCTTTCCACTGCGGGATGGCGGTGCAAGTCGATTTCATGGCGATCAGCGACGAGATCACGCTCCCCGTGTTCGTCCCCGAGGAGGCATCCGATGCCTGATCGCTACTGGGAAGGTTTCACGATCGGTGACACAGTCGACAGCCGCGGCATCACGATCACTGAAGCGCATCTGGTCACATGGGCCGGGTTGACGCTGGATTTCTACCCGCTGCACATGGACGCCGAGTACGCCGCCGGCACTCAGTTCGGGAGACGCATCGCCCACGGCCCGCTGACTTTCGCCATCGCGGTGGGGTTGATGGACCGCACCGGCTGGGCGGGCGACGCCGCCGTTGCGTGGCTGGGAGTTGACAACATGCGCCTTCCCCGGCCGGTATTCATCGGTGACACCATCCGCCTCCATGCCGAGGTCACCGAGTTGGTGGAGACGAAGAAACCCAAACATGGCTTCTGCAAGATGCTGCACACAGCGCTTA
>CAZIEQ010000085.1:0-8881 GCA_964538725.1 uncultured Acidimicrobiia bacterium
CGGTTCCCGGGGCGATGACGCCTCGGCCGGCGAACCCGGCGAGCCATGCAGGTCCGGCCGCGAGCCAGTCGGCTACCTGGGCGAGGGTGCAGCCGCGGACGACGGCGCCCGTCCACACCAGCGGGAGGCGCAGTCCGACGGAGGCGATTCCGCACCACACCGACTGATAGTCCCCCTCTTTCAGCCCCGGTGGGATGGGCCTGTGATCCGACACCACCATGGCGAGACGTCCCGACACGAGCGCAGCCCACAGTTGCTTACGGTTGGCGGCGTCTCGAATCGGAGGCGAGCATTTCAACCCGGGAGCAGCGGCGGCGCTGTCCTCAGCGGCGATCGTCAAATAGTGCGGTGAGGTTTCCGCGGTGGAACCGGGTGGCAGGACATCCAGCGCTGCAGCCGCTGATAAGGACAGCATGTGCAGCCCAGCCGCAGCCGGCCCAGCGCTCAAGCCGACACGAGCCACATCAACCGCCTCGGACTCGGGCGGCCATGACTCCAAATGGTCGCTGTAGGAACTGGGCTCATCGAACCCGCCGATGGTGGTTGCCGGTGGCGTCGGCTGGACGAGTAGCGGCATCTGCAGACGGTGCGCCTCGAGAGCTGCAGCGCCCAGGCCCTGGTAGTCCATCGAAGTTGCATCGACGTCCCCTGGCGCCGGAGCAGCGAATCCACACACTCCGAGCCTGGCGAGAGTGTCCATCTGCTCGATGGAGTCGGCGTCGACACCTGCCCAGAAGCCCACATGGCACCAGACGTTCGACCGCGCTGCGGCCTGTTTGGCAGCCAGCGCTTCCGGGCTCATCGTGGCTGGAATCGAGTAGTACGGCATATCGACGACAGTTGTGGTCCCGCCTGAGAGAGCCGCGCGGGTGAGATTGGAAAACCCTTCCCAATGGGTTCGTCCCGGGTCGGCTGCGTTGACGTTGCTGTCGACCAGGCCCGGAAGCACAGCCAGATCTCCGTGATCGTGAACCTCAACGCCGTCGGGAGGGCGATCTTCGACACCGACGATACGGCCGCCGTCGATGACGACGGTGGCTGCACGTTCCCCCTCCGCTGTCACCACACGACGTGACACGACTGCGAGCATCCGCCAAGGTTATTGCGGCCGGGAGCGGCACCGCCTTCACGCGGGCCGAGCCCGCGGAACTTCTAGGGTGCCCGGGTTCACAGAGCGGGTATGGAGTCGTTCATAGCAGGTGCCGTGGCCGGTCACGGAGCTGCCATCCCGGTAGGGGCCGTTGCCGTCCTGATAATCCAAACCGGGATTCGTTCCGGGTTTCCACCTGCGGCCAGGGGCGGCGCGGGGGCGGACAGTGCCGATCTCGCCTACGCAGCGCTGGCGGTCACCGGAGGCTCCGCAGTCGCCGGAGCGCTCGGCCGGCTCGAGGACCCGCTTCGCTATTCGAGTGCTGCAGTTCTGGCCGCAATCGCAGTTGCCGCCCTGGCGTCCCTCCTCCGCACGCGCCCTACCGAGCGTTCCGATCCCATAACCACCAGCCTCAAGGCAACTACTTCAGTACTTCAGATTCCTCGCCCTCACCGTCATCAACCCGGCAACGGTTGTCTACTTCACCGCTTTCGTCATCGGCCTCGGGGTGGCAGAAGATCCAACCCTCAGCGAAGGAACCCGCTTCGTGACGGGCAGCTTCGTAGCGTCCCTTTCCTGGCAGACGGTCCTTGCCGCAGTGGGGGCAGCCGGAAGCAAGATGTCTCCTCGTGTTCATCCCATTGCAACCCTTGCCGGAAGCGCCGCGATACTGGGCATGGCAGTGGCCGTAGCTGTCCGCTGAGTTCACTCACCGCCGACGCCGACCGTTCGCCGGGCCGCAGCCTGGGCCGCCGCTTCGTGGCCCTCGATGTCGATGTCGGGAAGCCACCGCAGCCACCGGGGCAGATACCAGTTCCATGTACCCATGAGGCGCATCGCCGACGGCACCAAGATGGAGCGGACGATGGTGGCGTCGAGGAAGACCGCTACAGCAAGGCCGAAACCCATCTGTTGCAGCATCACCAGTTCCCCGGATGCAAACCCCGCGAACACCGCCACCATGATGAGTGCTGCCCCTGTGATGATGGCACCGGTGGTTCGCAAGCCGTGGGCGACCGCGGCCGCGTTGTCGCCGGTCTTGTCGTAATGCTCCCGGATGCGGGTGAGGAGGAACACCTCGTAGTCCATCGAAAGGCCGAAGAGGATGGAGAACAGGAACAATGGCAGCCAGGCTTCGATGACATCCACCTGGATAAACCCGAGAAAGCCGGCAAGGTCCTTCACCCATCCCGGGCCCACCCCGTTCTGGAAGAACAGCACCACCATCCCATAGGCGGCTCCCACCGAAAGCAGGTTGAGGATGATCGCCTTGATGGGAAGGACGATGGAGCGAAACACGACGGTGAGCAGCAGGAAGCTGAGCCCAAGCACGAAGATGAAAACGATCGGGGTGAACGTCTCCACATCTTCAAAGAAATCGATGTTGAAGGCGGTGAACCCACCGACGAGGACATCGGCGTCCACGCCGCTGAAGGCCGCCGGAACCAGATTGCGGCGCAGGTACTCGACGGTCATGACCGACTCGTCGCTCTGGATGTCGCCCACCAGTGGGGCCGACACCAGCGCCAGGTCTCCCGCAGGGTTGATTTCCACCGTGGAGGGCCCGAAGCCGCCGTCGGCGACCATGGCCTCCTGCAGCCGTCCGATGCCGGCCCGGACGTCGGTGCTGATGCTGCCGTCGATAACAACTTCGACCGGCTGGGCGGCGCCGCCGAAGCCGAATTCGTTCTCCAGGATGACGAACGCCTGTTTCGCCTCGATGTCGTCGGGCACCGTCGACACGCCGGAGAATCCCGTCTCCATGCTGAAGAAGGCGACGGCGAGGACAGCCATCACTGCCGCCGCCCCTATCAGCCACAGCACAGCCCTATTCATGACCGCTGTGGTGATCCGGTCCCAGAGGCCGCCAACCTTGTCCACGTTCTCCAGAGCACTCCGGCGCCTCACCCTGCCTTTGTTGATCCGATCCCCCAGCAGCGACAGCACGGCGGGAAGCAGGGTCATAGAGGCGGCCATGGCCAGCACCACCACGACGATTGCACCGGTGCCGAGGCTGCGGAAAATGGTGTTGGGCACGAAAAGCATGCCGATCAATGCCAGCACGACGGTCATGCCGGAGAAGAACACCGCACGGTTGGCGGTGGCCCCCGCACGGCCGATGGCTTCCAACTTCTCGTAACCGCGCACTCGTTCCTCCCGGTAACGGGCGACGATGAACAGCGCATAGTCGATGCCGACGGCGAGGCCGATCATCGTCACCATGTTGGTGACGAAGAACGAGAGCTCGAAAAGCTGGCCGATCAGTGCAACCACGCCGAACGACACTGCGATGGCGCCGATGGCGAGGATCAGCGGCATCGAAGCCGCCACCGCCGCCCCGATGACGGCGAGGAGGACGATGAGAGCGATGAGCACGCCGAAAGTCTCGCCTTTCTGCAGCGTCTCCTCTGAAAGCTCGGTGAACACGTTGTTCAGGGTTCCCTGCCCGAAGATGAGGGTGTCGAAGCCGTCGCCGGCTTCCACCTCCGCCACCGCGTCGGCGAGCAGCTCGGCGTCGGTAGAGGCCTCATCGGGGTCGGGGTCGGCGAGGGTGGCAGCGACGATCGCCTTGTCGCCGGCCGCATTGACAAAGAATGGGTTGTCCTCATACGACGCGACAGACTGAGGAATCACGGCGTCGGGCCCCAAGCCGACGATGGCGGCTTGGACCTCGGTGACGAAAGCCTGGAATTCGGGATCCGCGACGGTCTTGTCGTCCGAGGCGACGATGACGAACTCGGTGAACAGAGTCTCACCGCGGAGGCGGTCTTCGACCAACTGCAGGGCACGCTGTGACTCGGGATCGTCGGTGAACTCGAAATCCGTCGTAAGGACATCGGCGAGATACGTGGACGACAGGATCCCGGCAACGATGAGCCCAACCAACCACACACCGATGACGGTCCATGGCCTCCTGCTGCTGGCGCGCGCTACCGACTCCGGATTGAGCTTCATAGGTCCCTCCACACAAGGCAGTCCGGTGAAGCCGGCACGCTACACGACTCGCGGGTTTGCGGGATCAGCCGGCTGCCCGTCGGCCCGGGCTGGGGCCGATCCTGCGTAGGGTCCATCTCCGATGATGCGTCATGTGGTGCTCGTCGTGAATCCCTCGGCCGGCAGAGGCAAGGTGGCGATGGAGCTCGACCGGCTGCTGGCCTCCATGGCCCGTCTCTCCCCGCGGCTGTGGGAAACGCGACAGCCCGGCGATGCATCGGCACTGGCGAGGAAGGCAGCCGAGGGCGGAGCCGACGTCGTGGTTGCGGTCGGCGGCGACGGCACGGTCAATGAGGTGGTCAACGGCCTCATCGACGGCGACCGCCCGGTGGGATCGGCGGCACTGGCGGTCGTTGCCGCCGGCTCGGGATGTGACTTTGCCCGCAGCTTCGACCTTCCCGGTCATGTTCCCGATTCGATCGGATTGGATCAGTCGTTGGGTCTTCTCGATGTGGGAAAGATCGAATGCGACGGTCCGGCCGGCCGCACCGTCCGCTACTTCGTCAACGTGGCCGAAGCAGGACTGGGAGCGGCGACGGTCGCCAATGCTCTGCGGTTCCCCCGCCGGTTGGGACGAAGCCGCTACATCATCGCCTTCTGGCCTACGCTTGCCCGCTTCCACCCTCAGGATCTGACGGTGACCGTCGACGGCCGAGCACATCGCGAAACGACTCACAATGTCGTTGTCGCCAACGCCCGCTTCTTCGGGGGAGGCATGCACATCTCGCCTCGCTCCCGCACCGACGACGGGAAGCTCGAAATCCAGGTGAGCATCGGCCCCAAGAGACAGGCCTTCACCCTCATACCCAGGATTTACAGGGGAACACATCTGCCCGACGACAGGATCCTCGAGATGTCGGGAAGTGTTGTGCGCATAGAAGGGGCCACGATGCCGGTGGAGGCGGACGGGGAGATGGTCGGCGCCACCCCGGCAACCATTTCGGTGCTTCCCGGCTTGCTGGAGCTGGTTGCATGAGTGAGGCCCCCTGGTTCCGCACCGCCGTCTTCTACGAGGTGCCGGTGTACGCGTTCTGCGACTCGGACGGCGACGGCATCGGCGACTTCGCCGGCCTGACCTCCAAACTCGACTACATCCGCTGGCTGGGGGTCGATTGCATCTGGCTGCTGCCCTTCTACGAGTCGCCGATGCGTGACGGAGGTTACGACGTGTCCGATTTCCGCGCCGTTCACGGTGTCTTCGGCACGCTTCGAGATGTCGCCACCTTCCTCGACGCGGCGCACGGCCGTGGCCTGCGCGTCATCGCCGACATGATCGTCAACCACACCTCCGACCGGCACTCGTGGTTTCGTGAGGCACGCCGGCCTTATTCGCCGCGACGCGACTTCTACGTGTGGAGCGACGATCCGCAGCGGTGGAGTGAAGCCCGGGTGATCTTCACCGACACCCACAACTCCAACTGGACTTGGGATGAGGAGGCCGGTGCCTTCTACTGGCACCGGTTCTTCTCCCACCAGCCGGATCTCAACTTCAACGATCCCCGGGTCCGGGAGGAGATGAAGGACATAATCCGCTTCTGGCTGGATCTCGGCTTCGACGGTCTGCGCCTCGACGCCGTCCCCTACCTCTACGAGCGGGACGGAACCAACGGTGAGAATCTCCCCGAAACCCACGCTTATCTGAAAGAGATCCGCGCCATGGTCGATGCCGAATACGGCGACCGCATGCTCCTCGCTGAAGCGAACCAGCGGCCCCGGGATGTCGTCGACTACTTCGGCGACGGCGACGAATGCCACATGGCATACCACTTCCCTCTCATGCCCAGGTTGTTCATGGCAGTGAGAAAGCAGCAGGCGACGCCGGTTGTAGATGTCCTCGCCGCCACCCCTGCCATCCCCGACGGCTGCCAGTGGGGGATCTTTCTCCGCAACCACGACGAGCTGACTCTCGAGATGGTGAGCGCCGAAGAACGCGCCTACATGTGGGAGCAATACGCCCCCGACCCGCAAATGCGCAAGAATGTCGGCATTCGCCGCCGCCTGGCGCCGCTGGTCAACAACGACTGGGACACCATCAGGCTGCTGTACGGGCTGCTGCTGTCGCTGCCGGGCAGTCCGTTCCTCTACTACGGCGACGAAATCGGGATGGGAGACTGCTACCGCCTGCCTGACCGTGAAGGCGTCCGCACCCCGATGCAGTGGACGGATGCTCCCGGGGCCGGCTTCTCCACCGCCGACCCAGCCGACTTCTACCTCCCTCTCGTCACCGACCCTCCCTACACCCCCAGCCAGATCAACGTGGCGGCGCAGCGCCGCCACCCCGACTCGCTGCTCAACTGGGTGCACCGCATGCTCGCGATACGCCGGCACCACCCGGTTCTGGCCCTCGGCTCCTACTCAGCCGTCGGTGGCAGCAACCCGGCGATGCTGGCTTTCCGGCGCATCTTCGGAAACACCGAGATGATCGCGATTGCCAACTTGAGTGCGGAGGCGTGCGCGGTCCGCCTGGACATTCCCGCCGAGGCCCGGTACAGGAGCGTCATCGGCGAACGAATCCTCAGCGATGCCGGTGTCGCAATGGAGGGCCGTGGCTTCGACTGGCTGGTACCCGGCTGAAACCTCAGGATTCGGGCGTCAAATAGACGACCGTGCCGTCGACGGGTGATTTGTCGGTCACTTCGAAAAGCGCCAGATGCGGCGTGCCTTCATCGTCGATCGCAAGGCTCACCAGCTGCCCGAGAGGCAGATCACCGGCGGTTGCGATCTCCTCCACCGTCCACCCGGCATCGCTCCTGCTGGCGAAGAAGACCGACACCTCATCGGAGAACGCCACGCGCGGTGCCCCGTCTGGGCCCACCGCCAGCGACGTGATGCGTCTGGCCCCGGCAAAGTCGATGAAGACCGCCCCGAGATCACCGACCACTTCAACTTGCCATTCAGCACCGACCTTGGTGGCGTAGTGGACGGTGCCCGTCGTCGGTGTGTCCATCTCGTAGAAGGAGATGTGGGGGGTTCCGGCGGCGTCGAAGGCCAGAGAGGAGAACCGTCCCACGTCGCCTGCTGTGGCCACCGCCTCGATCGTCCAGATGTCATCGACGAGTTCGGCGTAGCGCAGATCCTGGGAGTTGCTGTCGAAGAACGTCATTGCCGGAGTGCCGTCCGCTTTGACGGCGAGGCTCACATTCCATTCGTATTCGACGGCCCCAGACCCGATCGGTTCCACTGTCCAGCCGCCGGGACCGAGCACGTAGTGCTCCACACCCACCGTGCTGCCGAACTGGGCGGGGTCGACGCCGGCGGCATGGACGGTGCCGTCGGGGGCTATGGCCACCGTACTGTCCCAGCCGTCGTGGCCGTCATCTTCGGCGGCGTCCAACGTCCACGAGCCGTCGGCGCTGACCGCATGTGTCAGATCACCTAGGTTCTCGTCGAACTGCAAGTCCTGATGATCGTGATACACGATGTGTGGAGTGTCGTCCGGATCGAAGGCGAGGCCGATGGGGCCGTAGAAGTATCCTTCGGCGACGGTCTGCTCAGCCCACTCGTCTGCCTGCGCGCTGAAAGCCACGAAACCGTCCCTGGACTCGAGCATGTAGGCGACGGCCGGGCGCCCCGTGCGATCCAAGGCCAGGACTGGCTTGGCGCCCCTGCCCACCGCCACCACTTTCCACGACGAGCTCAGCGCCACCTCGCTTGCGGCAGGTGGACCTGTAGAAGCGGTGGTCTCCGGGGCGGCGGACGATGTGGAAGTGGAAGAGGAGACGGGCGTGCGGTTGCTCGCGCCCGAGCTGCTGCATGCGGCTGCCACCAGCGTGAAACCCAAGGTGAGGGCGGTGAGGGTGCGAGCCATGCGCGCAGACAACCCCACCCAGCGGCCGTCTGTTCCCCGACGCACCCCGTGGGCCGGTTTCGAGCCGACCAGATTGGGCGAAACGAACCTTCGCCCTCGGGGGTCTAAGAGGCAATATCGGGCATGTCCTTCGTGGGTGACCGCCGGTTCCCGGCCATACCGGCAGTGTTGCCGACGGCGCCACGTAGGGCGCGACGGATAGGAGGACACATGACGTGGGCTGAAAGAGTCGGCGATCTGGCCACCAACGTGGCTCTGGTGCTCGTCAATGCGGCGCGCATCGTCACCGTTCCGGTAAGAGTGCTTGCCGAGAAGCTCGACCAGCTGGTCACCAACCTGGCCGAGAGGAGCGAGACGGGAATCTCCCGCTCTTCTGCTCCGGGCCGTTCCTGGGTGAGCATCGTGGCGCAGGTCGCATGGGGCGTCGCCGCGGTGGCGCTGCGGATCTTGTCCGTTGCCACCGTCTTCGTTCGGCAGGTGGCGACCACCCTCGACGATTTCCTGCGCACACTCGCCGAGGGAGACAGGACCGGCGCGTAGACAACACGACCGGTAGCCGCCCGGCGGCCTCACCGCAGCGGGCTGAGGACGGCGGACGTTGAGCACCTGGACGCAGACTCCGGGTGAGTGGTCGGCGTGGCGGGAGGCGGCGGCCGTCACCGTGCGACGGGTTGCCGTCCTCCTGCTGACGTCCGTCCTCGTCTTCAGCAGTCTCTGGTTGCGGACGGTCGCCGCCGTCGACGGGTTCCTTCGTGGCCTGTCGACACTGCAGCGCGCCCCGCCCCCACCTCCGCCGGTAGTGCAACCGGTGCGTGCCGTGCTCCACGCCGTCGCTTTTGTGAGGCGCGGCGTCGGGGCGGGAGCTCGCGCACTCTCCCGCCTCAGTACCCGGCTCGTTGCCTCCGCCGCACGAGCCGACGAGTCTCTGCCAACCAGGCGCAGTGCCGCGGCCGCCGCGTGACTCCCCCGAGCCCTCTCACGCGGCGGTG
>CAZIEQ010000086.1:0-8834 GCA_964538725.1 uncultured Acidimicrobiia bacterium
CAGGCGGAATATTCATGCCCAGCTTGTTCATCGGGGCAACGATCGGCTCGGGGGCTGCCACTCTGATCGCGCCCCACTGGACGATCTCCACCATCCAGCCGGGCGCGTTTGCCCTCGTTGGCATGGCTGCTGTGTTCGCCGCCGTAGCCCGGGCGCCGCTGACTGCGGTGTTGATCGTCTTCGAAGCCACCGGCGACTACGGGCTCGTGCTGCCGTTGATGCTGGCAACCATGTTGGCGATGCTTCTCGCCGACCGCTTCCACCCCGAGAGCGCATACACGATGGTGCTTACCCGCCTGGGCATCACGTCGAAGCCGACGGGGGCCATCGACCTGCTCGATGAGGTGACGGTCGGCAGCGTGTGCTCGGCGCCGCCGGTAGTACTCGACCCGGACACCAGCCTGGGGGAGGCACAGGGGATGCTGGACCGCCACCGCCTCCACGGAGCTCCCGTCGTCGAAGACGACCGGCTGGTGGGGATACTCGCCGTGTCGGACATACGGGCAGCCGGCGGCCCCTCGGACCAGGTGACCGTGGCGCGGGCGATGACGGTCGACCCGGTAACGGTCACCGCCGAGCTGGCGGTGTCGGAAGCCATGCACCGCATGTCCGCCCTCGGTGTGGGCAGGCTTCCGGTCGTTTCAGCTGCAAACCCGACGCGACTCGTCGCCAGCTTCAGGCGTGAAGACGCCGTCGCCGCCTATCACCAGGCGGTCGGGTCGGTCACCCAGCGCAGCATGGCGCAGGCGCAGCGCCGGGTACGAACCGGACCCGAGGCGCGTTTCTTCGACTTGGAGATACCGGTGGGGTCGCGTGCAGCCGGCAGGCGGGTGCGCGAGGTTCCGTGGCCCGAAGGCTGCCTGGTCGTATCCCTGCAGCGGGGTCCCGAGGTGCTCGTCGCTCTCGGTGAGGCCGTCGTACGCGAAGGTGACTTCATCACCTGTTTCGGCAGTTCCGGAGCGCAGGCATTGCTGGCGGAGCGGCTGGCACCCACCGATGAGGACAATCCCGCCTAGATCGCGACGCCGCCGGCGGCGTTACCTCAACCCGGCGAACAGGTCTCCGTTTTCAGGCGCGTCGACGCGGCTGAACGCCAGCGTGAAAGGCTCCCGGGCACCGAAGGAGCGCCGCTGCTCGTCGTTCATCTGGTGGAACCAGGAGTCGGCGGGGATCTGGGTGCGGTGTGCCAGCACCGCACCGATCTTCGCCTCCGCCCAGTCTGCGGTGTCCGTCCACAGTGTGATGTCCTCGTCACGGCTGCCTGCGGCCGGCTCGACTGCGGCTTCTTCGGCCGTCAACTCCCCCCGCTCGGCACGCATCTGCTGCATGCGGCGCACCACAGAACGGGGGAAAGTCGCCCAATACAACTTGGATACCTCCCACGACTCCTCTGCGGCCTCGAGAGGGAAACGGCCGACATCGGGAGCCCCGAAGAAGGCCATCGTTCCCACACGGTGGACCTGGATGTGGTCGGGATGTCCGTAACCGCCGAAGGGATCGTAGACGGTCATCACCTCGGGCCGGTAGCGACGTATCAGCCGGACGAGGCGGCCCGAAGCCTCGGCAAAAGGGGCATTCCAGAAGGCCTCGTCGCGATGGTTGGCGTCCGTTCCCATCATGCCCGAGTCGCGATAACCGAGAAAGTGGTGATGGGTCACCCCCAGCACCTTCAAAGCCTCATGGACCTCCGCTGCACGGTGCTCACCGAGACGGGACGCCATGGCGGACGCATCGTCGTGGTTGTGGATCTCCCCCTCCTCACCCCTGGTTGCCGTCACCACGACCACCTGCTCCCCGGCGGCGGCGTAACGGGCCAGTGTGCCCCCCATAGACAGCGACTCGTCGTCTGGATGCGCGTGAAATGCGAGCAGGCCTGGCATGATGAAGTCCGTTTCGCGGAGCGCAGCAGGCTACCCGCTACGCTCGCCAACGAATGGCCGGAACCCGAAGCCAGTATGCCGTACACCTGTCGGCGGCACCCCGCCTCGTCTGGGACCGCCTCCAACTGGCCGCCACCTGGGAAACATTGGGACCAGTGAACCGGGTATGGGATGCCGCCCACGACGCAGAGGGGGTGCTGCGCTCCTACCGCTGGTCGGCAACGGTCGGACCACAGCGAATCGAGGGAACGGCCACCACACGCACCGCCCAGCCTCCCGAAGCGTTCGAACTGGAGTTGGACGCATCAGGCATCACCGGTGTCCTCAGCACGCATCTCGCCGCCAACCGCTCCGGAACCCTGCTCACCGTCGGATTGCAACTGCGACCCACGGCATGGCTGTCGACGGCCTTCTTCCCCTTCGTATCGCGTGCCATCACCGACGGTTTACCCGCCCAGGTGGAAGACTTCGCCGCCGGGTTCGGGTAGCCGGCCGTTTGCATTCCGTAATGGCCGCCGGGTGGCGCCGACCCGGGATCGATGACTAGTCACTTGGGAACACACAAAGTTGTCGCTTGACCACTGATCGTAGGCGACATAGCTTCGGACATGAACGTCTGACTAGTGATTCCATGACCGCCACAACCGTCGCACCCGACCGCCTCACATTCGCCCTCCTTGCCGCCGCCATCGTGGTGGCATTGCTCGGCGCCGGCCCTTCGGGGATCGCGTTGGAGAGGCCCCAGCCACTCATCGAGATTTCCGCCACCACACTCACGTCCGAAGGTCAGGGCCCGGTCACCGTCGCGGTCTCCAACCCCACCGCATCGACCGCACGGGGCGTGACGGCGCAAGTCTCACATCTTTTCGACACCTCTGCAGCTACATCCACCGCGGACCGGGGCGCTTACGAGCCGGACACGGGCACCTGGCTCGTAGGCGATCTCGGTCCTGGGAAAGCAGCCACATTGACTCTGCATCCGTAGGAAGGCTTGGCCGTGGCCCGGCGCCGTGGGGGAGCCAGGTCAGTGGCCACATCGGGGCCCCAGCGGGGGCACCGACCAGCGAAGGGAGCCGCCGGACACCCTCCCCCGGCGGCTCCTTTCTAGGATTCGCGTCGTGTTCGCAGCGCTCGTCGTCGAGAAAGACGGCAACGGCACCTCCGTCGAGCTCCGCCGGCTGATCGACGACGACTTGATGGAAGGCGACGTCACCGTCGACGTCGCATACTCCAGCGTCAACTACAAAGACGGCCTTGCCACTCTGCCGGACGCAGGGGTGGCCCGCATCTCGCCGCTGATACCGGGGATCGACTTTGCAGGGACCGTGGCCTCCAGCGGTGACCCCCGCTTCCCTCCGGGCACCGAGGTGATAGGTGGAGGTGCTGCAGTCGGGGTGTCCCACCACGGTGGCTTCGCCCAACGGGCCCGGGTCCCGGGAGACTATCTGGTACGTATGCCTGCCGGACTCGACACCCGCAGTGCCATGGCGGCAGGGACGGCAGGCATGACCGCGGCCATGGCGGTTTGCCGACTCGACACATTGGGCGCCCGCCCAGACCAGGGTCCACTCCTCGTCACCGGAGCGTCGGGAGGCGTGGGTAGCTGGGCAGTGGCATTGGCAGCCCGCAAGGGATACGAAGTGCATGCGTCCACGGGCAAACCCGACAGGCGGCAGCACCTCCTCGACCTGGGTGCTACATCGGTGATCGACCGCCTGCAATCGTCGGAACGAACGCTGGTCTCGCGGCGATGGGCGAGCGTGATCGACGCCGTCGGCGGCTCCACCCTCGCCGCTGCCTTGACGGCCATCGACCGTGGTGGGGTGGCCGTCGCCACGGGCAACACCGGAGGTATGGCGCTGATGACGTCGGTGGCCCCATTCATACTGCGGGGGGCGACCCTCACCGGAATCGACTCTGCAGCAGCCGGACCCAAACAGCGCACCATCGCCTGGAACCATGTAGCCGCCGCCCCCCGCCTCGACGACATCATCGAAGAGATCACTCTGGATCGGGTTCCGGCCGCCCTGCGGCGCATCCTCGCAGGGGAAGTGGCGGGCAGGCTCGTGGTCACCGTCGGTGACGGGAACACCCGATGACCCCATTTCCGTTCCAGATGACAGAGCAACAGATCGCTCGCCGCTGACAGTGCCACAGAACTTCCAGCCAGACTTTCCCCGCCTCGTGTCGTGGACCCGAGGTGAACACTGTTCCCGCCTGGCCGAGCTGCTCGCAACGGAGCGAACCGACCGTGTGCATGGCGACCTGTTTGCATCCTGTGTCGCCAACCGCCCCGACCTCGTCGTCATGCGCCGCCGCAGCTCGTTCAACCTCGTCAGTACTGCAACACCCATGGATCTGGCCCCCGACCGCACCCGGTCTGTGATAGCGGCGGTGGCAGGCGGTCCCCACTCTCGCCTGGCAGCGGCTATCGCGGCACGTGTCGGCACCGCGCTCGGGGTAACCGCCGACGCGATCAGCGCTTACCGTAGAGACGCCGACCGGGATGCAGCAGCGCAGGTTCTCCAAACCCTCGAGTTGTTGAACCTGCCGCTCGGTCTGCGCACCGTCAATGCCCCCAATGCAGCCCGGCTCGTCGACGACCTGCCTCCAGACTGCCTGCTCGTGCTGGGAGCGCCCGGTGGGTCATGGCTGCACCGCCAGTTCCTCGGGCCCGGTGCCCGCCTCATGGCCAGGGCACCCGCAGGCGCGGTGGTGGTACAGGCCGCCCCGGTACGCGCTTTCCACTACATGCGACCGGGCACCTGTTTGGGAGGCCACCTGCCCGCCCGCGATGCGGTGCTGGCCACCGCCGAAGCGGTCATGCCGGTCTGCGAAGAAGGACGTCTGATCGGTGTCGTGCGCCGGGAGGTGCTGCTCAACGCCCCCCCGGACACCGAAATCGGGCAGTTCGTCGAACCTGCACCGTTCGCATCGATGCTGGAGCCGCTCGAAGATCTGCACGATCTGGCGTCGTATCTAGATGGTTCCCCCATCCCTCTCGTAGATCCCGCAGGCGTCTTCGTCGGCTGTATCGACCCTGCAGTGCTTCCCGAGCCGTCTCCCGGCGCCTGACACCGGTGCCTCCTGCGCCGCCGGGACAGAGCCGCCAAGGTGACGCAGCGGCCGCCCGGCAACGCTGTCGTCCGGCACGACATCACCGTGGCCGCCCGCTAGAGCTCACAATCAGTTGGAGTCGGGATCTCCCGCATCTCCACAAAGGCCCGCGAGGGCTCGGCGCCTACAGACAACATTGCCGGTACCACCATCGGTTGCGGTTGCATGCGCAACGTGTAACTCGGACCGTAAAGCTGCTCCCGCCACAAGACTTTGGCGCTCACCTCTCCACCAGACTCCGCCTCCATCAGAACCGATGCCACCGTGCGCCCCAGTTCCACATCGGTAGTGCCACCGGCCGGCTCACCGTCGACCGCAAGGTGCACGATCTCTGCATTGTGGGGAAGATAGAAGCTGGTCCACCAGCGGCCCAGATTGCCGAAGTAGCCCTGAGGCATTCCCTCCAAGGCTGCGGGGAGATCGAAACTCAACTCCACATTCAACTCGCCGTCCATGAAACACCCCGTCGGTTGCAGCATCACTGAAATGGTCGCCTGGGTGTAGATGTCTATCTTGTTGGCTGCGAAGTTCTGGACGACCACCTCGACATCTCCCGGGTCTCCCGGAAGCAACCCGCCGGCGGCCCCACTGACCCGAAGCGCCTCATCGGTTGCGTCATCCGGAGAGGCAAGGGCAAGGCGCCGCTCCCGAAAGGCTCGATCCACGGCTCGCAGCAACACCGTCCTCTCGGCATCGGCGCCGCCAAGCACCTGGTCGAAGACGTCGACTACGACTGCAGCCAGATACGCGGACTGCCCTGTTGACCTGGCGTAGGAGTCGATGACGAAGTCGGTGGCGAGGGTGTCCGCCATGAGCGGTTCTCCATCGACGTTGATGCCTGTGAACGCGTCCAAGAGATAGCCGAGGCCCACCAGGTCGATGCGGGCTATCAGCTGGGCATGGACCCCGGTCACCTTCTCGTATAGACGGCCTGCTATGTCGGCCACCGTTGGAAAATCCGGCGACAGGTTCACATTGCTCCATAGAGCCGTATTGGCTTGGAATCCGCCGTATCGGCGGATGTAGTCATCGGGTGCGGCGACCGCGAGGAAACCCCCTTCCGTATCGGAGCGGCCAAGTGTCGGCATGCCCTCGGCGCGTATGAGGGCCACATTCCCGTCGGCTATTTCGAAGACACCGGCAAAACCCATGATTCCGCCGGTCCCCCGCAACTCGGCCTCGTTCTCGAAGAAGACGAGCAACCGAAACGGATCACCGCCGGCTGCAGCCTCGTAGACATCGTCGACGAGGGGGACGACACCTGTGAGCACCTCGAGCAATGCTGCGCTGGCATCATCGATGTCCTCCAAGGCCTCGCTGATGCTTCGCAGCCGCGGCCGGGGCACACGAATGACGGCCTTGCGGGCTGCCGTGACGTGCTCCTCGGCGCGGCGGAGGGAGGCCCGCAGCAGACCGACCGACTCGGCGGAGATGCGGCCTTCCGCGAACAGTGGACTGCGGTCGTCGAGCACGAAGTCGAGGATGTCGAGGGCTGCCAGCGCCGTCTCACTGACCGCATCCACCCCGCCGGCACCGGCTCTTATCTCGGTGCCGGCGAACGGGACAACCCGCGCGATGCTGACCCACGGCGAACGGAGGCGATTCCTCACAGCCGCGAGATCTTCGACCGCCGCCCCCAGTTCCGTGCGGGCACGGTCCAGTCGCCCGTCGTGGATCATCTCCACCGCCGACCCGACATGGTTCCTGGCCGAGGTGACGCCAGACCGAGCTGTGTACAGGTCGACGCCGATGAGCACAAGCAGGGTGAATACACCCGCGCCGATGAGGATCGCCACCTTGTGCCGCGTGAATCCGCGGCGGTATCTCAACGCCGACCACCGGCTTGCGGTCAGTAGCCTGCCGTGACGCGCCGCGTCGCCAGCACCATTGCGGTCCCGACCAGCAGCAGGAGTGCCGCCGCCAGCAACACGGTCCGAGCCTCGAAACCAGTGAAGGCCAAATCCGAACCGAAGGTGAGCGTCCGGTTCAGCACCACCGCACCGCAGGTGGCGGTGACGTCGTAGTCACCGTCCGCCGTGTACGTGTGGGTGACCGGCTTGCCCGCACCCGTGGTGCCGTCGCCAAAGTCCCAGTCGCACTCTCCGCTGACACCGCGAGCGTCGAACACCACCACGAGGCCTTCCGCCTGCACCGTTATCCGGGGAGCGAGTGTGGTGGTGGTGACGCCTCCGCCCGAATACGGCTCCTCATCCTCCTGCGCCAAAGCCGTGACAGGTGTGAGCACAACAGCGATGACTATGCAGATCGCGATACGACCCATGGCACTGCCCTTCCGGTGCGAAACACACCGTGTGCCGACCGATCCGGGAACAACCCGGACTGCTTCCCCATCCCCAGCCCCTGGGGCGCTCGTACCATAATCTCAACGCCCAGAATGATGCATCGATTGAGGTCTGACCCCCACTGGGAGTTGTGGGCGTCAACCCCGTCGATACAGGCGGGCAGGTGAGCCGCACCGATGGCACCGGTCTTGCACGGGCGGCCGGCATGCCGCGGCACAGCACGGCACCTCCATCCAACCTGGGGTCGGGAAGCCACCACGGCCGCAGACGGTTGAAGAGAGGTGATCCGTCCCTTCGCCGCCTCCGCTTCCTTGCTGCTGGTGGCTGCGGCGTGCAGCGGAGGGAGCGATTCGAATCCCGCCCCGCAGCCTCCGGCATCCACACAGGCCCTACCGCCGGGCCAAGCGACATCGCCAACGGCGGCGCCCGGGCAGGTTCCACCCGTGGACCTGACCCTGCACAGTGTTCCCCTCGACCAGGTGTATTTCGACACCTTCGACGGGGGCGCGGTGCCTCTAGATGCGGCCGCGCCCGAACTCATAGAGCGCCTTCGCGATGCCATTCCACCGATCGACAATCCGCGATACGGCCCCCTCTCGGCGGGAGATTGGCTCAACCCCGACGACCCCGTCGTCGGCTACGTGGCGGGAGATCAGGCCTACGCGTATCCGGTGCGGATCCTCAACCTGCACGAAATCCTCAACGACACGATCAGCGGAATACCGGTGCTCGTCAGCTACTGCCCTCTGTGCCGCAGCGCCATCGTGTACGACCGCCGGTTGGAGGGGCGGACCCTCAGCTTCGGCAACACGAGCGCCCTCTATGAGAACGACCTCGTGATGCTGGACCGAGACACGGGCAGCTATTGGTATCAGGTAGCCGGGGAAGCAATCGTGGGTGAACTCACCGGGGCGCGCTTGGAACCGCTCCCATCCACAATGGCCACCTGGTCGCAGTGGTCACAGCTGCACCCCGGAACACTGGTCCTCACCCGGGATACCGGCTTGGGCCGCAACTATGACAGGGACCCCTTCGTGGGATACGAAGACTTCCTCAACGCGGGAAGCTTCCCTTTCCCGGTGGCTGCCCCACCCGACGGCAGGCTGGCGCCCGCCGACCTGGTCCTCGGCGTCGGCATCGCCGACGGTCACAAGGTCTATCCGCTGGCAGTTCTCGGTGACGCCGCCGTGAACGACATGGTGGCCGATGTGCCAATCGTCGTCTTCTCGGCGGTGGAGGGCCCTACCGGCGCCGCCTACTCCCCTGTGGTGGACGGCGAACGGCTCCTCTTCGAATACTCCGCCGGGGCATGGCGGGACGTCGGCACCGGGTCGGCATGGACGCTCGACGGTGAAGCCACCTCGGGACCTCTGGCAGGCACAAGACTCGACCGTGTTCCCAACCGCATCACGTTCTGGTTCGCCTACGTAGGCGCGTTTCCACAGGCAGAGGTGACGACGGTGCCGTGACCCGGAGTCACTCCTCTTCCTCCGTCCCGTCGACTGCCGCCAGCTCGGCGGGCCGGGGCGCAGGC
>CAZIEQ010000087.1:0-8833 GCA_964538725.1 uncultured Acidimicrobiia bacterium
AAAAACGCGTAGAGCCTCTCAGATATCCTCCACTGCGCGGTGACTGCCCCGTTCTGCGTAGGCCTCGATGAACACCCGCCCGTCGCCGAAGGCGCTCGCCGCTTCCCTCGAGGCGGCTTGCACGGCTTCTGCCAGCTCGTCGGTGCGGCGCACGATGCGCATCCCCCTCCCCCCGCCGCCCGCCGCCGCCTTCACCAGAACCGGCAGGTCGCCGGCCTGGACTGCGTCCGGCGCCTCCCAGACCGATGCGGTGGGCACTCCGGCTGCGGTGGCGGTCTTCTTGGCGGCCACCTTGTCACCCAGCAGTGATATCTGCTCGGCGGGCGGCCCCACCCAGAGGAGGCCGGCGTCGTGCACGCGGTGAGCGAAGTCCGGGTTCTCGGCGAGGAAGCCGTATCCGGGATGGATGGCGTCGCAGCACAAGTCGAGCGCCGCCTGCAGCAGGCCGTCGGCGCGCAAATATGAGTCGGCCGGTGCCGCCCCGCCGAGGGAGACGGCAGCATCGACGGCGTCGACATGCAACGCGTCGGCGTCGGGTTCGGAGTAAACGCCGACGGTCTCGATCCCCAAGCGGCGTGCGGTGCGGGCGATGCGGCATGCGATCTCACCCCGGTTGGCGATGAGGAGCCGGGTGATCATCAATGCCTCCACACGCCGTAGGACAATGCTCCCCGGACGATGTTGCTGTGCGCCACCGACAGTGCCATGCCGAGAACGGGGCGGGTGTCGCGGGGATGAATGATCCCGTCGTCCCATACCCGTCCGGTGGCGAACAGGGCGGTGGATTCCTGTTCAATCTGTGTTTCCAGTGCCGCCGTTCTGGCGGCGAGCACTTCCTCATCGACGTCGACGCCCCGCCCCGCGGCCGCGTTGCGGGCGATGATGTCCATCACACCGGCGAGCTGTTTGGGACCCATCACTGCGATGCGGTGGTTGGGCCAGGTGAAGATGAGCCGCGGATCGTACGCCTTGCCGGCCATGCCGTAGTTGCCGGCGCCGTAGCTGGCTCCGACCATCACCACCAGATGCGGCACCTCCGAGTTGGAGACGGCGTTGATGAGCTTGGCTCCGTTGCGGATGATGCCGCCCTGCTCGGCCTTGGTGCCGACCATGAACCCGGTGATGTTCTGCAAGAACACCAGCGGAGTGTCTGTCTTGTTGCACAGCTGGATGAACTGGGCGCCCTTCTTGGATTCTTCGGAGAAGAGGATGCCGTTGTTGCCCAGCACCCCGATGGGGAACCCGCAGATGGATGCCCAACCGCAGACGAGCTGGGTGCCGTACAGCGGTTTGAACTCCTCGAACCTGCTGCCGTCGAACACCCTGGCGTAGATCTCGCGGATCTCGAATGGGATGCGCACGTCCGCCGATGCGCATCCCATCAGCTCTTCGGGATCGTGCAGCGGCTCGTCGGCCGGTTCGCTCGGACCGGGTCCCAGCTTGCGCCAGCGCAGATGCCGCATGATGTCGCGTCCGATCCGCAGCGCATCCACCTCGTCGACGGCCAGATAGTCCGACAGGCCGCTGATGCGGGAATGCATCTCGGCCCCGCCGAGAGTCTCCTCGTCGACGATCTCGTCGATGGCCATTTTCACCAGTGGCGGGCCCCCCAGATAGGCGGTGCCCCGCTCTTTGACGAACACGGTGTAGTCGCTCATCGCGGGCACGTAGGCACCGCCGGCGGTTGCCGGCCCGAAGCCGATGGTGATCGACGGGATGCCCTCTTTGGACATCTGTGTCAGGTGGCGGAACTGGGCTCCGCCGCGTACGAAGATTCCTTCCTGGCGGGGCAGGTCGGCGCCGGCGGCCTCGTTCAGAATGATCGTCGGCAGGCGGTTCTGGCGGACGATCTCGTAGAATCGCAGCAGCTTGGTCAGCGTATTGGGATTCGCCGACCCGCCGCGGTAGGTCATGTCGGAGCCGGTGATGCCCACTTCGGTGCCTTCGACGATGCCGATGCCGGTGACGACCCCGGCACCCACCGGGTCTTCGGTGCCCCACGCCGCCAGCGGGCTCAACTCGAGGAACGGTGTGTGCGGGTCGATGAGGGTTTCGATCCGCTCCCGCACCAGCATCTTGCCGCGGCGGCGGTGGCGGTCGACGTAGCGCTGGCCGCCGATGGTCGGCACCGAGGCAAGCAGCTGCTCCACCTCGGCCCACAGCGCCTCCATGGCAGCGAGATTGGCCCGGTACTCCTCAGCACGGGTATCCAGGTGTGTACCCAGAACCTGGGACATCACGGCGAACCTAAGATTCGGTACCGTTGACTGTCAAACGGTACCGAACGTCGGAACAGAGCTGCGAACCGAAAGGTCAGCCGATGGACGTCACCCATGTGACCGGTCTGGTGGATGACCTCGTCGCCGAGCAGGAGGCGCTGGATGGAATCGTCGCCCCGCTGGAGCCGTCGCAGTGGGCAGCCGCCACCCCGAGCCCCCGCTGGACGGTGGCCGATCAGATCGCCCATCTCACCTACTCCGACGAGTCGGCGGCACGGGCGATCACCGACCCGTCTGCCTTCGCCGGCGACGTCGCCCGCCTGGCGGCCTCACTAGCCGGCGGCGCTGAGGCCGCAGACGATCTCACCCTCGGCGAGTTCCGGCAGCTGCTCCCCATACAGCTCCTGCAACGTTGGCGGGGCGGGCGTCTCCGGCTGGCGAATGCGGGCCGCACGCTGGGTGACGACAGCCGGGTCGGTTGGTACGGGCCGTCGATGGGAGCCAAGTCGTTTCTCACCGCCCGTCTGATGGAGGTGTGGGCCCACGGGCAGGACATCGTCGACACCGTCGGCGGACACCGGCCACCAACCCGCCGGCTGCGCCACATCGCCCGATTGGGATATGTCACCCGCGAATGGTCCTACAGAAACCGCGGCCTGGACGTGCCCGCCGAGCCGGTGAAGGTCGAGCTGACGGCGCCGGCGGGCGCAACCTGGACATTCGGGTCTGCAGAAGCCACCGAGTCGGTCACCGGACCCGCCGAAGACTTCTGCCTCGTCGTAACCCAGCGGCGTCATGTCGACGACACCGAGCTGACGGCCACTGCTGTCGCCAGGGACTGGCTGCTGAAGGCGCAGGCTTTCGCCGGGCCGCCCACCGCCGGCCCCGTTGCAAGGGGCAGGCGGTGAACGCCACCAACGATCCCAAGGTTCGCACCACCCTCGACGGCGCCGTTTTCGCCATCACGCTCACCGATGAGGCCAACCGGAACGCACTCGGCGCCCAGCTCCTCACCGAGCTGGCAGCGGCCTTCGACAGAGTCGATAACGACGACCAGATCCGGGTGGCGGTGGTGAGCAATGAGGGCCGGGTGTTCTGCGCAGGCGCCGACCTCTCCGAGCAGTTGGACGGCGATGCGGCCGGAATCGGGGATCTCGCCGAGCTCCTTGGCCGTATCCGCCGGTCGTCCAAGCCTTTCGTGGGGCGCATCGGCGGTCATGCCGTCGGCGGCGGGATGGGTCTCGCCGCTGCAATGGACATCTCGGTGGCGACATCTGACGCCATGTTCGGCTTCACCGAGGTTCGGGTGGGGGTGGCGCCTGCAATCATTTCGGTCATCTGTCTGCCCAAGATGCGCCATGCCGACGCCGCGGCCGTATTCCTGCGCGGCAACCGGTTCGATGCCGCCGAGGCGGTTCGTATCGGGTTGATCAACGAAACGGTCCCGCCCGGCGGACTCGACGCCCGCATCGAGGAGATAGTCGCCGACCTGCAGGTGGGCGGCCCGGCAGCCTTGGCCGCCTGCAAGCGTGTGCTTGCCGATGTGCCGTCGATGGGCTTCGACGAGGCGTTGCGGTGGACCTCCGAGCTGTCCGCCACCCTGTTCGCCGGCGCCGAGGCACAGGAAGGCATGGCAGCCTTCCTCGAGAAGCGCTGCCCCGTCTGGGCGCCGAGGGTCGAAAGCTGAACGGCCGCAACAGCCTGCATGAGGTGAGGCCTCGATGAGCACACCCAGCGAACAGCTTTCTGAGCCGGCGGCGGCGCTGCGTGCCGGCGCCCCCCGCCCGTTGCTTTCCCAGACGGCGGAGGGCCGGCTTGGGCGGCGCCATCGCGAGGTACTCGACCAGCTGGAATCACTGTTTCTATCTCAGGGCTTCGCCTCCTTCACCGTCCGTCAGCTCGCCGCCGGTGTCGGCTGCTCTCGTCGCACCCTCTATGAGCTGGCACCGTCCAAGGACGAGCTGGTGCTGCTGGTCCTCGACCGGTTCCTGCATCGAATCGGGCGCAGCGCCCTGGCAGCGATCCACCCCGACTCACCGGTGGTCGACCAGATACGCCAGTACGTCATCGGAGGTATAGACCTGCAGCTCCAGGCGTCGGAGTTTGCCGACGACCTCGCCGACGACCCGGCGGCACGGCGGCTCCTCGACCGCCATTTCCGCTATGTGATGACCGTCATCGAACGCCTCGTCGGCCTCGGCATCGAGCGAGGCGAGATGCGCCCGGTCAACCCGCCGGTGGTCGCCGGCACCATCGCCGGCAGTGCGCTCTACATGACCCAACCCGACGTCGTCGCCGGCATCGGGCTCCGTAGAGAGGCACTTGTCGACGAGCTTCTCGACTTCCTGCTGCCGTCACTCATCCGCTGACGGAGCAGAGGGTTCCATCAGCGGTCGCATCGCATCGCCGCTGAATCCTGCCGGATCTGGGCCGGATCTCGGGGCCATCCGGTCTTGCGGTGGCCCGTAAGGTACGGCACGTCGTGTGGCGTGCGGCGGCTGCGTCGCACCTGCCGGAAGCTGCTGCAAGGAGACCGGGGTCCGCTTCATCAAAACCGTGATAGATCAGGAGAGAACGATGAACGCGATCGTCCACGACGAGTACGGATCGCCTGGGGATGTCCTCGAGCTCGGAGACGCCGCCAGGCCGGCGGTCGGCGACGATGAGATGCTGGTGCGGGTCCGGGCGGCTTCGGTGAATCCCTATGACTGGCATTTCGTGACAGGTTTGCCGTACTTCGGGCGCATGATGTTCGGGCTGCGCAAGCCGAAAGCCAAAACCATCGGTACCGATGTGGCGGGGCAGGTTGAAGCAGTAGGTGCCAAAGTGACGCTGTTTCGCCCTGGTGATGAGGTGTTCGGCGAAGTCGGGACCGGCAGCTGTGCCGAGTACGTAGCTGCCTCGGAGAAGTCGGTGGCGCCGAAACCGGGCAATCTGACGTTTCAGCAAGCGGCGGCGGTACCGCTGGCGGCACTCACCGCCTTACAGGGTCTGCGCGACAAAGGACGGATACAGCCAGGGCAGAAGGTGTTGATCAACGGTGCGTCAGGAGGGGTGGGTACCTTCGCCGTGCAGCTTGCTGCATCGTTCGGTGCTCAGGTGACCGGGGTGTGCAGCACGAGGAACGTAGACATGGTCCGATCGATCGGAGCAGAACATGTCGTCGATTACACCCAAGAGGACTTCACCCGCGGCGGGCAGCGCTACGACCTGATGCTCGATCTCATAGGGAACCATTCGCCTTCGAAATGCCGGCGCATATTGAAACCCAAGGGGGTGTACGTGGCCTCCTTCGGACAGCCAGATCACCGGTGGCTCGGACCGGTGGCTCAACTGCTCAGAATGCGTCTTTTGTCACCGTTCGTCCCCCAGAAGATGGTCACATTCGTTGCCAAAGTGAACCAAGCGGACCTGCACTCCCTGAAGGACCTCATCGAAGCAGGTGAGGTCACTCCGGTCATCGACAGGACGTATTCGCTGGGCAACGTTCCCGAGGCCATCGGCTATCTCGAAGAAGGACACGCCAGCGGCAAAGTCGTCATCACCGTGTGACGCGCCCACCATCGTCCGCATCACGATGTCGACGCTCCCCCGGCATCGAAGACGACGTCCGCGACATGCTGCGACGCCATTCCTCCAGCCGGGTGGGCCGGCGGCGGTAGGCCTGCGGGGTCCGGGTCGATGGGCTCAGACCCGTTCCAGGACGACGACGGGAATGATGTCGCGGCTGGTCTGGCGTTCATACTCGGCGAATTGGGGCCAGTCGTGCTTCTGTGCATTCCAGATGCGCTCGTGCTCGCCGTCGTGGGCCTCCCTTGCCTTGACGGCGATGGTTTCGGATCCCACTTCGACCTCCGTCTCCGGATTCGCCTTGAGGTTGTAGAACCAGTCCGGGTTGGTGTCGGCCCCCGCCTTGGAGGCGAAGATCGCATATCCGCCGTCGACGACTTGGTACATGAGCGGATTCACCCGCCCGGTGCCGGTCCTGGCGCCGCGGTGGCGCAGCAACAGCAGCGGGGCCCCTTCAAACATCCCGCCGACCTTGCCGCCGCGGGCGCGGAATTCCTCGATGATGCCGTCGTTCCAGTCGGTCACTCGCCTTTCCTCCTGTGGCCTCGATGTGGTCTCGTGGGAGCAACCCGTCTCGAGCCGAGGTTCTTCCCGACGCGCCGTGGATAACGAGCCTGGAGCCGTCGGACCCAAAGGCCACCGTCGCTTCTGGTGGATCTACGGGCGGCACTGCGCAGCGGGTCGCCGCATTGAGGGTCGTCGCTTCTAGCCGCGGTTGCGAGCCGGGCCGCCACGTTCCCCCGCCGCCTTTTGGGCGAGCTCGATGGCGACACCGATGATCATGTCTTCCTGGCCGCCAACGACCTTGCGTCGCCCGAGTTCGAGCAGGATGTCTTTGCTGTCGACGCCGAACCTGGAGGCGGCGCGTCTGGCGTGCAGCAGGAACGATCCGTACACCCCGGCGTAGCCCAACAGCAGACCGTCCCGATCGATGACACCCTGACGGGGCTGCATGGGGCGGACCACCTCTTCGGCGACGTCCATCACCGCGAGAGGGTCGATCCCGGTAGCAACACCCGACTTCTCCAAAGCGGCAACGAGGATCTCGGTGGGGCAGTTTCCCGCCCCGGCACCGAGGCCGGTAGTGCAGCCGTCGATCTGGTCGACACCCTCTTCGAGTGCCGCCATCGAGTTGGCCACAGCCAGAGACAGGTTGTTGTGTGCGTGGATCCCGACCTGGACTCGGAGGTGTTCCTTGAGGGCGGCGACGCGGCTGCGGACGTCGTCGATGGTCATGGCGCCTGCGGAGTCCACGACGTAGACACAGTCGGCGCCGGAGGACTCCATCAGTCTGGCCTGTAGGACGAGGTCGCCGGGGGAGATCATGTGGGCCATCATCAGAAACCCGACGGCTTCCATGCCGAGATCTTTGGCAAGTGCGATGTGCTGCGGGGAGATGTCGGCTTCGGTGCAGTGGGTAGCGATGCGGGCCACCTTGGCGCCGATTTCAGCGGCTTCGACCAGGTCGTCCTTGGTGCCGATTCCGGGCAGCAGCAACACTGCGATCCTGGCGTCTGTTGCCTCCTCCACAGCGGCTTCGAGAAGCAGTTTCTCATCGGTGCGGGAGAACCCGTAGTTGAACGACGAACCGCCGAGCCCGTCGCCGTGCGACACCTCGATGACAGGAACACCCGCCGCGTCCAGTCCCCCAACCACGGCGCGGACCTGGTCTTCGGTGAACTGGTGGGCGAGAGCATGGGAGCCGTCACGCAGAGTGGAGTCGGTGAGCCGGAAAGCTGGGTTCACGGCGGACCTTCCGGCTCCAGCAGGTGGCGGGCCACCGCTTCACCCACTCGCGTCGCGGCCGCGGTCATGATGTCCAGATTGCCCGCATAGGGCGGCAGGTAGTCGGCGGCACCTTCCACCTCCAACAAGGTGATCACCCTCGCCGGTGCATCCCCGGTCGGCGTGTGGAACGGGCCGTCGTCGAACACGGGGGCTGCCTTGACGCGGTAGCCGGGCACGAACTCGCGGATCCGCTCCACCATGTCGAGAATGGCTGTGGACACCACCCCTTCCTCGAAGCCGCCTCCCAGCGCGCAGAAGACCGTGTTGGTCATGATGATCGGCGGGTCGGCCGGGTTGAGGATCATGATCGCCTTACCGCGGGTGGCTCCGCCCACCTCCTCGAGAGATCGCGACGTGGTGTGGGTGAACTCGTCGATGTTCTGCCGGGTCCCCGGCCCGGCCGACACCGAAGCAACAGTCGACACGATCTCGGCATACAACACCTCTGCGACGCCGGTGACGGCGGCAACGATCGGAGCGGTCGCCTGGCCGCCGCAGGTGATCATGTTGACGTTCGGCTCATCGAAGGCCGCCTCGATGTTGACGGTGGGAACCACATTGGGACCGACCTTGGCCGGCGTCAGGTCGACCGCCTTCAACCCCGCCGCCTCGTATTCGGGGGCGTACTCGCGATGCACACGGGCGGTGGTCGCTTCGAACACGACCCGGAAGTCGGCGGCGCGTTCCAACAGCCAGCCCGCCCCTTCGTCGCTGGTCTCCAAGCCGAGGCTCCGGGCCCGGGCAAGACCGTCGGATTCGGGATCGATGCCGATCATCGCCCGCGGTTCGAGCACTTCGGACCGGGCCAGCTTGAACATCAGATCGGTCCCTATGTTGCCGCTGCCGACGATGGCGCACGGAATCCTGCTCACAGGCGTGTCTCCTCGACGGGGTGCTGCCGGTCAGGTTACGTGGGACCGGCGGCGAGCGCAGCCGGTTGCCCCCGAGGGGTTGGCATTCCACTCAACTGGAAGGTGTACGGTGCCCGGTGATGGGTACATCTTGGCGAACGGTCTGATGCCCGCCAGCTCGAGCCTCGCCGAGACTGGGGCGGCCGGCCGGCGTGTCCATCGCGGGCGGCGCGCCACGCTGATGGCGGCGGAATCGGCGGGCGCCGTCATCACAGACCAGGTGACGGAGGGGATTGCGATAGGGGCGCTGTCCGAGGGAGCAGCCCACATCGGCCCCTTGCATCTCAGGCTCGTCGCTAACGAATCGGGGGAACTTCATGGGGATACTCGATCTGCCGACGTGGC
>CAZIEQ010000088.1:0-8801 GCA_964538725.1 uncultured Acidimicrobiia bacterium
ATCAGTGGAAACGGCAGCGCGATGCGCGAGGGCACTCGTGGAGCCGGGGGATTGGGAGCCTCCTCCCCCCGAGCCACACCTCCGTCTCATGGTGGATGTAGAGGAGGGTCTCCAAGACCGGTTGCAGGCGCCCGGCGCACACCCGTCGGTAGAAGTCGTCGCGCAGGCTCTTCAGATCGACGTTGACCGCGTCCATGTGGGCGTAGAACTCGGCGCGGGGGTCGGCGCAGACATAGCCGGCGGTCACCGCCACCGTTCCCAGGCCGCGGCGTCGGCAGGCGGCGGCGACGTCGATGGCGTACTCGTGGAATATGACGGGATCGTTGTATGTGAAGGCAACGGAACGGCAGCCGAGACGTACGGCGGCGGCGGCGATCGCCTCGGGGGGCGCTTCATCTGCCAGTGTGTCGTCACTGCGGGACTTGGAGATATCCCAGTTCTGGCAGAAACGACAGGCCAGGTTGCAACCGGCGGTGCCGAACGACAGCACCGCAGTGCCGGGCAGGTAGTGGAACAGAGGCTTCTTCTCGATTGGATCGACACAGAATCCGCTGGAGCGCCCATACGAGGTGAGGACGATGCTGCTGCCATGGCGGGCGCGGATGAAACACAGACCGCGCTGGCCCGTGCGTAGTTTGCAGGAACGGGGGCACAGGTCGCATTGGACGCGTCCGTCCGCCAGGCGATGCCAGTAGCGACCCGGAGTGCACAGCGTCGGCACGGCTTCCTTTCTCGCCGTGTCGCTGGCTGTCACCACAGCTGCTCGCGGACGTCGAACCGCCACAGTCCGGCTTCTCGTGCCGTTCTGAATGCCGATTCCACCTCGGAGCTGGTGAGCCGGCGGTCGATGGCGCTGTAGCGGTCATTCCCTGCCACCCGATGCTCCGGCCGGTACTGGTCCATGATGTTCACATACGTGTCGGCCGACACGTGGTCGGCCAGCCACGCGAAGATAGCGGCCGCCTCATCGATCATGCCGGGCATCACCAGATGTCGGACCAGCACTCCGCGACAGGCCAGCCCGCCGGGAGTGAAACGCAGCACGCCGACCTGGCGGTGCATCTCCGCGATGGCTTCCCGCGCCCGCTGTGGGTAGTCGCTCGCCCGGACGAGGCGGCGGGCCGCCGCCCGGTTCCACAACTTGAAGTCGGGCATGTAGATGTCGACGAGGCCGTCCATCAGGCGAAGCGATGCGAGCCCGTCGTAGCCGGAGGTGTTGTACACGATGGGCAGCACGAGCCCTTCGGGCGCTGCCAGGGCGATGGCCTCCACCAGTTGGGGGGCGTCGTGCTCGGGCGTGACCAGGTTGATGTTGTGGCAGCCCTCCCCTTGGAGGCGGAGCATGATGGCGGCGATCTCCTCGGCCGTGTACGGCTGCCCGTCGGCGGCCTGGGAGAACGTCCAGTTCTGGCAGAAGACGCAGCGCAGATTGCAGTGCGCGAAGAAGATGGTCCCCGAGCCGCGGTTGCCCCGCAGGCAGTCCTCCTCCCCGAAGTGGGCCATCGCCGAGGCAACCCGGGCGTGGCGCCCTGTGCCGCAAGGCACATCTGCGGTGGCGAAACGGTCGACTCCACAGTTGCGGGGACAGGCACGGCACGCACGTAGTTCTGCGAGGGCGGCCTCCACCTTGCCCGCCAGCTTCCCGCTGCGCATGGTGCCGACATAGGCGGGCTCGAAATCATCGAGGACGAAAGGGCTGTCGTCCCGCATCTGCAAAGCGTAGATCTTGCCGGGTGCAATTGTCGTCCTGGTGACCGTTGCCGTCTGGGAGTCCGGAGGGCAGGGTCGGCGATCGACGGATCACAGAGACAGCAGTCCTACCGCCATCAACGCGCAGGCGACACCTAACGCCTGGGAAACGGCGAGTCGCTCGGTGAACACCAGCCGTGCCCACAGCACCGTCACCGCCGGGTACAGCGAAGTCAGCACGGTGACTACCGACAGCTCACCCTCCTGAGTGGCGAGGAGGAAGGCTCCGCTGCCGAGCACCGAGAACACACCTCCGACGACCACAGCGGGAACTGTGGTCCGGGTCACCCGGGGAGGGCGGCGGATCACCGCCAGCAGCACGACGGTACCGACGAGGCGGGAAGGCAGCACCGGCCACAGCCCCGCCCCGTCGGCTGTGAAGCTGAGCATTATGAAGAAAGATGCGAAGGCGATGCCGGCCCCGACCCCGTGGATCACCCCTGTTGCGATGGAACCGTGCTGCCCCCCCTCCGGGGAGCGGGTGACGAGCACGACGGCAATCAGCCCCAAGACGAGGCCGCCGGCACCCGCCCGGCCGGGTGTGTCGCCCGTCGCCACACCGACCACAACAGGGATGGCCGCCCCCAGCACAGCGGCCAGCGGGGACACGATCGCCATCCGGCTGCGGGCGAAACCCCGATACAGCCACCGCAGCCCAATCGCGCCCGCTACTCCCGACCCTGCCCCCCATGCGAAGTCGGCGGCCGCCGGTGAGCCTCCAAGCAGGGGAGCAACCACAAGCAGAGTGGGCACCCCCACCGAATAGACGACGGTCACCACAGAGCCGGCCTCGTGGCGGCGGCTGGCGAAACCGCCGAGGAAATCCCCGGTGCCGATGAGGCCTGCCGCGGCCAGTGCGAGAATGATCGCCATCGAGGCACATTCTGGCGCTGCGGGCCTCAACTCCGGAGGCCAATGCGTCGATGACTAGTCCGTGGCCAGCAAACGGCGGATCTGCCGCGCCCTGCGGAACGACGACGGCTTCACCCTCGTCGAGGTGCTCGTCGCCCTCGTCATCGTCGTGCTTCTCTTCGTCGGGCTCAGCACGACCCTGACGGTGTCCCTGCGGAACCTCCGCAACACTCGCGGCGAGCAGCAGGCAACCGCCCTCGCCCAGGAAGGCGTCGAATTCAGCCGCAGCCTGGACTGGGCAGAGCTGGCGATGATCCCCGCCGACTACTCAGCCGATCTGCATGTCACCGGCAGCCAGTTCGTCGGGTCCTCCATCGGCCTGTCGTCCAACGAGGCGCTGGTGGAGAGCAGCGGCGGCCTGATCCCGGTCTACACGACCCAGACCCTCGACGGCCAGCTGTTCACCGTCAGCCACTATGTGACGCAGGTTTCGTCGTCGCTGCGCCGCTCCATCGTCGTCGTCGAATGGGCGACGGGGGGGATCAAGCAGGCACATTTCTCCACCACCCAGATCGCCGAGGCGGGGGTCGGCCCGTGACACACCGAAGGCTTCGTCATAGCGGCGATCAGGGAACCACCCTCGTCGAGCTGATGATGGCCGGCTTGATCACCGCCGTCATCGGCCTGCTGTTCATCGTATGGGTGTCCGCCGTTGCCCAGGTGGAGCTGTTCCAACGCCAGGATCAGGAGACGCTCGACAGTCTGCGGCTCGCCAAGGCTCGGCTCGTCACCGAACTCCGCTTCGCCGAAGCCATCGACTCGGGGACCGACGCCGACACCCTGGTCTTTTGGGTTGACGCCGACAACGACGGGATTCGCGACAGCGGTGAAACCATCACCTGGGACATCGGCACCGCAGGCGACCTCGTGCGCAGCACCGACGACGGAACCAGCCTCACCCTGGTGAGCGGCCTCGACACATCTGCCAGCAGCTTCGTTCTCGGCACCGACACCATCACATTGCAGTGGGCGGCCGAGGTCGACGCCGCCAGTGGGCCTGAACCGCGCAGCATCCGCACCGAAGTGGCGCTGCGGCGCACCAGCGTCAGCAGCAGCACTTCGACCACCACTACGTCGACAACCACGACCGTTCCGACAGCGCAGCCGACCTTCCGGGTCACCACCTATGAGCTACAGGACGACGCCGCCAGCTTCACCGCAACGAGCTACACCCTGCAGCTCAACCAGGATCTTCAGGCGGACTACTTCGTGATGGTCAAGGGCGGCGCCGGAGATGGGTCATCTTCGGGAGGCCGGGGGCCGGACGAGAACTTCATGCGGGTCGATGCCGACCCCTTCGGTACCGGAGACCTGGGAACGACTGCAAACCCCGACGAGCTGCGCCTGAAACGGGATAACAGCACCGGTACATGGCAGGGAACAGTCACCGTCGTGGAAACTCTGCGAGACCAGACCGCCTCCGGGTTCACTCTGGTGGATGTGGCGAAGGTCGAGATGGAAGACGACGACGAATCGGAGACAGTCACCGTGGCGGCATGGAGTGATTCCGCCCAGGTTGCCGTCTACGGCGGGATGAGGGGAGGCGGGGTGGTCGCCGACGCCAAGCAGACGGACCGTCATCCCACCGCATACGCCCGTATCTGGCCTTCGGGGAGCGACACAGTCAACCTGGCAAGGGACCTTCCCAGCAACAAGAAAGGCGACGCCACCTTCACCGTGTACGTCGTCGAATGGGGAAGCGAATGGACCATTCAGCACGTCAACGTGGCTGGGTCGGCCGGCGGAAACGGGATGGATGCCACCGGCGACTATGTGACCGCCGCCATCAGCCCGGTGGCCCGAGCCAACACATGGGTGACCGGTTTCGGCACCTCGAGCGACAACGGAGTCGGCGACGGCTGGTCGGGTCGAGCGGTGACCCTGGGTGACGGTGTCGGCCAGATCGCTACCGAATCCCTGGTAGCAGTCGGCGGCGAATACTCCGACTCGATCGACGCCGAGGTCTACACACACACCCACCCCGAGCTGGCCGTCGACTACGTGTTCGTCAGCGACGGGACCATCTCGTCGACCGCCGTCCAGGGGACGGTGAGCGTCGACGCCGCTGTCGACCCCGGCGGGGAGACATATGACAACTCATCGTCGACACTGCGATGGACCCAGGGAACCCGCTTCGCCCAGATGTGGAACTCGCAGAACGGCACCGACAACTCCTTCCCCCGCCCGTTCCTGTGGGCGCGGCCGACCGCATCGACCCAGGTGCAGTGGCTGCGGTCCCGCAGCGGCCAGCAGGCAGCTGCCTGGGTGAGCACAATCGATCTGGGCAACCTCACATCGTGAACAGGGCCGGCGCCATAAAGGGAAACTCAGGGCATGCCGATGAGAATCGGGTGAAGACTCGACGCTCGCCCATGAGCTGCGGGCCGCCGCGGCGCGGCAATGACGAGGGAGTGGCGCTTGCACTGGCATCGCTCGTGGGGGCCATCCTCATGCTGCTCGCCGCAGTGATCGTGCTTCGCGGCGTCACAGAGACCAATCAGGTAGTTGGGGATCGCCGTTTCGAACAGGCTCTGTTCGTGGCCGAAGGTGCAGCCGACGTCGGGCTGGACACGCTGGCCAGCAACTCATCGTGGGACACGGGGCACACCGCGTCACAGCTCACCACCTACGCCGCGGTGGTGACCGCCGCCGACGCCATGTCGTCGGGCCAGGTGATGCAGTCTCCCGAAGGCGAAGCCGTTGTGCTCAAACCCAGCGACGACGCCAAGGTGTACGGGGTCGCCTTCATGCCGTCACGGGCGGCCACCAGCCGCATCGTGCGGGTCGTCGAATTGGAGTATCAGCCGACTGCCGGCGCCGGCTGGGCGCCCGACGCCGCCATCATCGGCAACGGGGACGTCAAGATCGAAGAAGATGCGGTGACCGTCACCAACCCATCATCTCAGCACCAGGCCCACATACATGCCAACGGAGACCTGGAACTCGAAGGTGGCTGCAGCATCGACGGCAATGCCACCGCCTCGGGAAGCGTTGACGATTCGGGAGCGTGCAGCGTGTATGGCACCACGGCCGGCGGTCAGGCTGCGGTGGCGTTCCCCGACTCGTCGGCCAGCAGCACCTGGCAGAGCCAGCTCATCGCAGAAGCGCAGGCCGGAGGCACCGTGGCGGGTATCGACATCTCCGGCAGTCAGGAGATCGTGCTCACCGCTCCGGTCTATGTGAACGGACACATCAAGATCAAAGACGACGCCAAGGTCACCATCAACGGCCCCGGCACCGTGTACGTCAACGGCAAGATCGACGTGAAAGACGATGCCATCCTCACCAACGGCGGGCTGCTGGCCTCCAAGGACAAGATCGAGTTGAAGGACGACGCCGCCTACATCGCGGTGGGTGACATCAACCAGATCGCCCTGGTCAGCTTCTCCGACTCCAACGAGGCGATCAAGATCAAGGACGACGTGGGGGGAAACATGAACGGCATCGCCTACGCCGCCAACGGGGGGATCGAGATCAAAGACGACGCCGAATGGCAGGGCGCCCTGCTGGCGGGAGGCCCCGGCAACAAAGGCCGGGTCAAGGTGGACGACGACGTCCGTATCGTGTTTCCCACCGGCCTCATCACCGACAATCAGGTGCTGGCGGGAAGCAGCGTCGAGATAGCGTCCAAGCGCGAGCTGCAGCCGAGCTGACTAGTCCCTCCGGCAACGACCGGATTGTGTCTCGTCGCCGGCAGGCCGATGTCCGATACTTCTAGTAGCCGAACCGAACACTGGGAGTGGTTACGACATGGATACCTACCGGCTGGCATACAGTTTCAAGATCACCCGGCGCATCGCCGTCGACTTCACCGCCGACGAGTTCCACGGTCAAGCCGCCAAGGTGGTAGACCACCTGAGCGACATGGATGGCGTCGTCGACCACAGTCTCGACGCGGATCTCGAATCGGCTTCACTGCGGATCGTGATCGGCGTGAACGCAGCCAACCTCGCCGAGGCGAAGAACAGAGCGGGCGGCTGCCTGGCACGGGCCATCAAGGCGTCCGGGGCTATCCATCAAGGGTTGCTTCCCGAACGCGACGAGCGTGACTTCTACCGGGTGAGTTACAGCGCGCTCAAGAGACAGACGTGGCGGCAACGCCGTGTCGACCTGGCCTGCGTCTGAAGATCCGCTGTTGTGGTGCCGATGCACTAGTTTGCATCCGAGCCGGAGTAGGGATCGACATGCTGCGACGCACGACCTTGGCCACCGCCGCGGTGCTGGGACTACTGCTCATGTCTGCGGGTTTCGTCTCCGCCGAAGCTCCGCAGCGCCTCTACGGAGCCTATGTGGTCGGAGCTCCCGAACCGGCGTTTCAGGCGCCGTTCGATCCCACCGTCGATTTCGTGCTCGACGATCAGGTGCGGGGCCCCTTTCCGGCCAGCTTCCGGCTCAGCGAGTTTGAAGCCGCCGGCATCGACCCTGCCCTGCTCGGGGCGGCGGCTCCGCTGTACACCCCGGCGGAAGCCGAGGCCGGACTACCCGCCGGGTACGACCCTGCCAACCCGTTCGGGGACGCACCGGCCGACTCGGGTGAGGGCAGACGTATCGTCTACTCCAACAGCCTGCAGAAGGTGTGGTGGGTCAACGAGGACGGCCGGGTGATCAACGCCTACCTTGTATCGGGCAAGCGAGGCATGCCCAAGCCGGGCAACTATCGCGTGTACTCCAAATCTGAAAAGGCTTACGCCCTCTACGGAGGCATCACAATGGAATACATGGTTCGCTTTGCCCACGGTCCCAACGGCATCTCGCTCGGATTCCACACCCTCCCCGAATACCCGGGCGGGCGCAAGATGCAGACGGTCGCCGAGCTGGGCCAGTTCCGCTCCGGAGGATGCGTTCGCCAGGCCGACGACATCGCCAAGGCCCTCTACCAGTGGGCGGACATCGGCACGCCGGTGGTGGTGATCCCCTAGCGGCTGATGGTTACGGTGCATCACCGCCGACGGCCGTAGGCTCTCATCCCCATGGGCACATTCGATTGGTTGACACTCCAGGAATGGATCGCCGTGCTCCGCATCGGCGTCGGCCTGTGGTGGTTGGAGTCGGTGCGGCACAAGCCGCTGCGGGGATTCGTCAAAGGCGGCGCCATGGGCTGGGTGGAGTCGCTCACCGGTGAGGACCATCCGGTGCAGGCCTATGCCGCCTTCATACGCAAGGTCGTGCTGTCCACTCCCCGCCGGCGACTGGCCAACTCGTGGCTCGTCGTGTTGGGGGAGCTGGCGGTGGGGCTCAGCCTGGTGCTCGGCTTCCTCACCCCGGTGGGTCTCGCCGTCGGCCTCTTCCTCAACATCAACTACTTGATTCTGGTGGGGCTCAGAGACCAGGGCGAGCAGGGACAGAACCTGATGATGATCCTCGCCGAGGTGGTGCTTCTCGGCGCTGCCGCATGGCGGGTCTGGGCGCTCGACAACGTCGTGTTCTGAGTAGGCGTGGGTCGCCGGCGCCGGGTATTCGCAGACCGGCCGAAGGCGACCGCAGTCGGGGATGGAGTGCGTAGGCTCGGCACATGTCCTATGCAACCGTTGCCGACCTGTACGACGCAGCCACCACCGCCTACGGGGAGTCGGTGGCGTTGGTTCACGGTGAACGCCGCGTCACCTACGACGACCTGAGGGACGCCGCACTTCGCACCGCGGGAGGTTTGAGCGTGCTCGGCATCGGCAAGGGAGATCGGGTGGCGTTTCTCATGGCCAACTGTCCCGAATACGTGTTCTGCGAATACGCCCTCACCATGCTGGGTGCCGTCCGGGTGCCGCTTGCCGTGGCCCTCGGTGAGGATCACCACGTTCACATGGTCAACCACTCCGGCGCCGAGACGATCATCTACCACTCCGCTCTCGCCGGCCGGGTGGCTTCGATGGCTTCCCGGCTGGAGACGGTCGACAGGTTCGTACGAATCGGCGGCGGCGGCGTCCCCGACGGCCATGTCGCCTACGACGACCTCGAAGACACGCAACCTCCCCAGGTCGCCGTCGACGGCGACGACCTGGTGGGCATCTACTACACCGGCGGCACCACCGGCGTCCCCAAAGGGGTGATGCTGTCCCACCGGGCCTGGGTCAACTCGGTGCTCCTGGAGATGCTCGAGCTGGGTATCGGGCGCGGGGGGCGGTTTGGCTACATGACCCCGCTGC
>CAZIEQ010000089.1:0-8708 GCA_964538725.1 uncultured Acidimicrobiia bacterium
AAGGGCGGGATCCCCCCCCCCCCAACGCCCCTCCCAGGCCCCCCCTCCGGCCGCCTTTGAGGTGCCCCTCCCCGGCCGATGGCGGCAGCGGCTCGACGTCGATGGCAACCGCCAGCTCGTCGGGCCGCCGGGCCGTCCGCCTGCGGCCGAGGAAGAACTCGTCGGCGGCAACCGTCCTCATTCCGCCATCGCGGCTGCATAGACTGACCACGCCGCCCGCCATCAACACGGGAGGCGCCAGGTCGGCGGCAGGCGATGCATTGCACAGGTTGCCACCGATCGTTCCCATCTCCTGGGTCTGCCATCCGCCCACCGTCGACGCCGCTTGGGCCAGCGCGGGCAGGCTGCCGGCGACCATCGGGGCGACGGTGAGATCATGGTGGGTCACCAGCGCTCCGATGCGGACCCGGCCGTCGACAACGTCGATGGCACGCAGTGAGCCGAGGCGCCCAACATGGACCAGGGATTCTGTGCGGGGCAGGTCGCCGGCCATGCGCTGCATCATGACGTCGGTCCCACCGGCCAAGATCCGAGCATCCGCCCCCAGCTCGGCGAGCCAGTCCAACGCCTCGTCGACTTCGGTCGTGCTGCGAAACTCCATCCTCGCTCCAGGGGCAGCGCTCACCCACGCAATACAATATAGATTTCACAGGGAGGGGAAGCCGGGGAGCCGCGATGCGGGAAATCACAGAAGAGGATCTGCTTCCCGCCGCTATCGGAGCTGGGATTCTCGGCACCGGCGGAGGCGGCAACCCATATCTCGGACGGCTGCGGGCGCGCCAGCAGCTTCGGGCCGGGCGTCGCATCAGGGTGGTGGATCCCGCCGACCTCGCAGACGATGACTTGCTGGTTGTCGCTGGAGGTATGGGCTCGCCGGTCGTTGCCTATGAGAAGGTAGCGGGGGGTAACGAGGAGACCGATGCCGTCCGCGCCCTCGAGCGGCATCTGGGACGTTCCTTTACCGCCATCGCCCCATTCGAAATGGGCGGTGGCAATTCGATGGTTCCTCTCGTGATCGGCGCCTCCCTGGACATCCCGGTCGTCGACGGCGACGGAATGGGCCGTGCCTTTCCAGAATTGCAGATGATCACCTACCTCATCTACGGAGGGAACCCCGCCCCTGCGGCCCTCGCGGATGAGCGGGGAAACCGGCTCGTGTTGGAACAGGTGGTCGACGCCGGGTGGCTGGAGCGGCTGCTGCGCACGACGACGATCGACATGGGTGGTCACGCCGGGCTGGCCACCGCTGTCATGGATGGAGCGTTCTGTAGAAAGACGATCATTCCCAACACTCTCACCCTCGCCGGCCGGATTGGAGAGGCCGTCCTCACCGCCCGCGCCCGGCACATGAATCCGAGTAACGCCGTCTTGGAGATTGCCGGAGGCCGGCGCTATCTGCGGGGCAAGGTCGTTGACGTCGAACGACGGACGGCCCGCGGTTTCGCAAGAGGTCGCCTCGTGCTCGACGGAAGTGACGACGATGCCGGGCGTCGCATCGAGATCGACTTCCAGAACGAGAACCTCGTCATCCGCGAGGACGGCGATCCGAAGGTGACGGTGCCCGATCTGATCACGCTGGTCACCACCGAAGAGGGAGAGCCGATCACAACAGAATTGGTGCGTTACGGCTACCGGGCCGACGTGCTCGTCATACCCTGCCCCGATCTGCTCAAGACGCATCGGGCTCTCGAAGTCGTTGGGCCGCGGGCATTCGGCTATGACGTCGACTACCGGCCTTTCGTCGACGGATAGGACGGGAAGTGGCGCCGTACCATCCTCACATCGTTGTTCTCGTGAAGGGAAACGACCTTGGAATCCACGACGCGAATCACATCCACACCGTGGTTTTCCCAAGGCTTCCCCGATGCCGTGTACCCAGTTTCCGACCAGGTGACTGCAGCCCATTCGCCGTCGATGATCTTGCACCCGATACGAAAGTCGAGGTCGCGGAGTAGACCCCCGGCAAAGTCGAAGAAGCGCCTCACATCATCGATACCGGTGACATCGACCTGGCCGAGAAACCGAACGTGGACATCGTCGGACAGGTGCCGCAGCATCGCTTGCTGATCTCCGGCAAGATACGCCTCGTACAAGGCATCGACGACGCGCCGTGTGCCGGCTTCACCTCCGGTCACAGCTGCCCGATCCGCAACCCGCCGTCCATGGGAATGGTGACACCGGTGACGGCATCAAAGGCGTGCGAGCAGAGAAGAACGACCAGATGGGCTACCTCCGTCCTGGTCACCAGCCGCTGCAGCGGGGTGGCGGCGATGACTTTCTCCGCCCATTCCGGATTGAATTCTGCGAGGTCGGGCAAGCTCTCGGCGATCTGTCCCGGTGCCACTGCGTTGACCGTCACGTCGGGAGCCAGTTCCAGCGCCAGGGTTTCGGTGAGTGTGATGATCGCCGACTTCGCCAGCGTGTAGATAGACCGGTTGCGCACGTAAGCCGACACTGCCGACAGGTTGACGATGCGGCCCCAGCCGGCGGCTCTCATCGCCGGCGCCGTCGCCTGCGCGGCGACGTATGCGGACTTGACGTTGGCGTCCCACACTCGATCCCATTCTTCTTCTGTCATGTCGACGAACGGGGTCGACGCGTAAGGTCCGACATTGTTGACGAGAATGTCGACATGTCCCCCAAGTTCGCCGGCGGCGGTTGCGACCGCGTCGCGCACCGATGCCGGTGTCGCGGCATCAAAGGCGACGGACGTGTGTCTGCGACCGGTCACCTCCTCGAGTCGGGCGACCAGTGCCGTCGCCGCCGCTGGGGAACGCCGGTGAGTGACGGCGACCGAGGCACCGCCCCAAGCCAGCGCTTCGGCGATGGCCGCTCCCAGATTACGGGACGAACCAGTGACCAGTGCTCTCCGCCCATCGAAGGCACCGTCCAACGGAGAGTTCACGGCAGATCACACTACCGTGACGCCTCTTGAGCCTGAGGAGAAGCGCATGATCATGGAGATCAGGCGTTACGAAATCGAGCCGGGCAGACGTGACGAGTTCGTCACGTTCTTCGAAGATGAAGTCGTGCCTGCGATGGAGGCCGTCGGGATGACGATCGTCGGGCAGTTCACATCGGTGGAGGATCCCAACGCATTCTTCTACCTACGGTCGTTCAGCAGCGACGAGGAGCGGGATCGGCAGCACACGGCGTTCTACGAGAGCGCTCGCTGGCGCACAAGGCTCAAGGCGCGGGCGCTGGAGATGGAAACCGGTTATCACGTCGAGCTGGTGACACCTACCCCGAGATCGGGTCTGCACTAGGTCCAGCGGTCTATCCAGCTTCCCCGCCCCCGGTAGGCGGCGAGGTTGTGCACGATCCGTCTCGCCATCCGTTCGGCGAGCTGATCCGACGACCAAGCAACGTGGGGCGTTATGACGACGTTCGGTAGTGCCCAAAGAGGAGAGCCGGCTGGAAGCGGTTCGTCGATGAATACGTCGAGTCCGGCACCTCGCAAGCGGCCATCGCCCAGTGCGGTCACCAGTGCCACCTCGTCCACCGCGGTGCCCCGGCCCACATTGACCAGCCACCCACGGCCGAGCGATTCGAGTTCTCTCGCACCGATGATCCCCTCAGTGGACTCGTCGTGGGGCACGGCGATTACGAGGGCGTCCGCCTCCTCGCATACGTCCAGGGTGTGTTCGGGACCCAGCGCCTTCACGCAAACGCCCTCGTAGCCCGCCGGATTGGCTTTGGTTCCGATCACCCGCATTCCCAGCCCGACAGCGAGACGGGCGACCTGTTCTCCTACGGAGCCGAGGCCGATGACGCCGAGCGTGCGCCCGCCGACTTCGAAGCCGGGATGGGGTGTCCAACTGTGGGTGGACACGTCGCGCATTGAAGGTCCGATCCCCCGCGTGACGGCCAGCAGCAGCGCGATGGCGTGCTCCGCCACCGAGGGAGCATGCACGCCCCTCGCAGACGTCAAAGCAACATTCTCTGCCCGCAGGGCTTCGGCGGGGAACTGCTCCATGCCGGCTGACAGTGACTGGACCCACCGCAGCCCAGACGTCAGATAGGAATCATCCCATAGGTACGTGACGAGGATGGGCGCCCCACCATGCAGAGCGTCGACGACACCTTCTTCGTTGTCGGGTGCTACCAGCTCGACCTTCGGCTCAGCTCGGAGCAGGTCGGTCAGCCCGCGGGGATGGACGGGGTGGATGACGACTGTCTCGGACTGGGACACGAGCACACATTACGCCCGGCCTGATTCAACCCTCAGCCTCGAGGACTGCATCGAATGCGTCGAGCGTCGGCTCGATCACGCGGACTTCGCCCACCGCGTCCGTTGTGGCAGCAACATCTTTGAGCCCGCTCGACGTGCCGATCAGGACCACCGTATCGTGAAGGCCCAACCGGCCGTCTCCGACCAGGCTTCTCAGCGCCGGAAGCCCGATAGCCGCCGACGCTTCCAGGTATACGCCCTCACGCGCCAATTCGAGTTGGGCCGCCAGGATCTCATCGCCGTCTGCAACAGCTACCGCGGTCCCGCCTGTTCCGAGTATCGCCTGCAGGCCTTGATAGGTCGCGATCGGTGTCGCTATCGAGAAGGCGACGCTGTGGCGGCGCTCCATGAGCACCGGCTTCCCCACCTCCAGCGCGGCTGCATATGCTCCCAGCGGATCAACGGCGATCATCCTCGGCGGGCTGTCGATCCGACCCAGCTCATCGAGGTCGGCGAACCCGCGGGCTATACCGGCCAGACCGTCGGCGTAGGCCGTCGGCACGACCACAGCGTCGGGAGGGCCTCCCAACTGCTCGACGATCTCGTAGGCGATGGTTTTGTAGCCGTCCACACCCCAAGGATTCGACCCGACAGGAGGATCGACGAGGCCGGACACGGGCTCCCACCCCCGTTGGGCGATCAACGCCCGCATCAGCTCCCCGCGGCCGGCCAGATCGTCGACCGCCACCACCAAAGCACCGTAGGCCTGCATGAGCGTCTTCATGGTCGGCGGTACGGATGCCATCGTCAGGGCAACACAGCGCAGGCCGGCTGCTGCCGCGTATGCCGCCGCCGCAGCTCCGTGGTTGCCGGTGGTGGCAACCACGACGGTGTCGACACCGCGATGGCGGGCCCTCGTAACCGCGACAGCCGCCAGTCGGTCTTTGTACGACCAGGTCGGATTTCGGGTTTCGTCTTTGATGTGCAGCGAACCCACGCCCGCGGTGTCGCCGAGCCGACCCATGTCGAGCAGAGGCGTCCCACCTTCGTCCAGGCTGACCGGGTCGACGTCGTCGTCGATGGGGAGCAGACGCCGGTACTTGAAGATCCCCTTCTCAAGGCGGTCTCGTTCGGCGTCGGCCGGCGCCGGGTGGTAGCGAGGCAAGAGGTTTACCGCGCGTCCCTCCCCGGAACATCGGGGACATCCCCCATGCCAGCCTTCCTCTCCCGTATCCAGGTCACATACCGGACAGCGAAGGCCGCCGGCATACGCGCTCATGCCGCGATGACCCGCAGCGAACGGTCGGATCGAGTCATCATCGTGCATCCTGCGTCGGTGATGACGACGGCATCCTCCACCATCAACCCTCCGTGGTCGAGATCGTATAGAGGTGTTTCGAAGCAAAGCACCGTACCCGCCTCGAGGACCGTTTCATCTCCGGGTGCAACGATCGGGCGTTCATAGACGTCGAGACCGATGCCGTGGCCGCAGTGGTGGCGCCGGTATGGGACAACTCCGCCGGCCTCCACTGCCTCGACGGCAACCCGAAACAGCTCACTCGCCTTCACGCCAGGGGCGGCTGCGTGCAGTTGGGCCTCCTCCCCTGCCAGAAGTGCCCGATAGCGGGCAGCCTGCGCCTTGCTGGGTTGCCCGACGACTGCTGTGCGGCCCACGTCCGACCAGTAGCCGTCGAGTGTGCAGCCGACGTCGAATCGGACGAGATCTCCTCGTCGCAGCGGCCGGTCGCTGGCGCGGGCGTCGGCCAGGGCGCTCCGCTCACCCGAGGTGACGACGAGGAAACGGGGTATGCCACCGCCGGCGGCCATCGTCGCCGCCACCACCGCCGCAACCTCCTTCTCGGTTGCTCCCGGTCCGGCACCTTCGATGGCTGCGTCGATCGCATCTTCGGCCAGCCGGGCTGCAGACTTCAGGGTCTCGACCTCTTCGGCGAGCTTGCGGCGACGCATCCCGCCCAGCCATTCATGGGCGGGCACAACTGTGCCGCGCCCCTCGAGAACTGCGATGGTGTCGGTTCTCACTTGGGAGTCTGCTCCGATCCTGCCCGAGGCGCCGGCGCGTCGGGCGACGGCGTCAACGGCCTCATGGAGCGAGGCGTGGCGACCCGCGATCTCCCTGAGCGGGCTCGATGAGGATTCGAAGAAGAACGAGCCGAAGGGCTCATAGCTCTCGACCCCGATGGCCCTTTCGGTGGCGGCCGCAGCATCAGCTGCAGGAGCGGCGAGGAAGGTCGCGTCGGCGCTCAGCAGAGCCAGCATCCGATGCCCGGCGAACAGGTCGCCGGCAATGCTGCGATAGCCGGTGGCATATGCGATGTTGGATGGATCCTCCAAGGCGAGCCACTGGAACTCGGACGTGGCCAGCCGGGAATGCAGATTGCCGGAGGTCACCGCAACCGGGTCCGCCCTCACCATCCCTCTCCGATGATGTCAGCTGAGAACCTCTCCATCTCCTCAAGGGTCTCATCGACCGTGGAGGTGGCAAAGAGCAGCCCGGCGAAAGTGCCGACACCAGCTTCCCGATACCTTCCCACCTTGTCTCGCACCTCCTCCACCGATCCGATCAGATTGCGCTCGTTCAGATCATCATCGAGCCGTCCTTGCAACGTGGAGCCGCCGAGAGACCTCAGATGCTTGTAAACCTGTGATGTCTGGAACCGTGTGGTGGCACCGCTGCTGGTGGACGCCACCGAGACCACGAGTTGGATCGCATGGTCGAATCCCTGCGGCAGGTTGCGACCTTCCTCATCGGCGACCCTCGCCAGCTCACCAACACCGGCGGCGTACTCCCGAGGGGTGAGGCATGCAGGAAGCCAGCCGTGGGATCTGGTGGCTGCCCGCATCAGAGCTGCAGGCGAATTGCCACCCGACAGGATCGGCAGCGGATCCTGCAACGGTTTGGGGAAGCTCTCGATGTCGGCAAACGAAACATACGACCCGTCGAACGATGCGCGCCGCTGGCGAAACAGAATGCTCATCGCCTCGATGAACTCCTTGGCATGATCACCGCGGTGTAGACGGCGTTGCGGCCACATGGCTTCAAACTCCTCGCGGTAGGCACCGATGCCCACGCCAAGCACGGCCCGGCCGCCCGAAAGCTGGTCGAGGGTGGCGACCTGCTTGGCCGCCATCACGGGGTGGCGGAAAGCCATCACCAGCACGCAGGTTGCGAGCCGGATCCGCTCGGTGCGGGCGGCGACGAAAGCCAAATACGCCAGAGGATCGTAAAACCGGGGTGCTTCGGAGAATTCGCGGCGCACATAGTGTTGGGTGGATACATGATCGTTCGCCCACACCGAATCGAATCCGAGAGCTTCGGCCCGGACGGCCAGATCGACGGCTTCGGTTGGTCCGGCAAAAGGGACGGGATACATCAGACCCTCGGTAGCGGTCGGCACCGCGATCCCGAACCGTGCTGCCATCGAATCCTCCCTTCAACGTGATCGACGAGCCTATAGATTCCGCAACGCATGCTGTGAGGAGCACCACACGATGACCACCCCGTTCCACGAGGCCGTATACGGCGTCGGCATCACCCCGGTGACCCCCTTCTCATCGGACCTGAGAGACGTGGACATCGGCGCCATGCGAGCCAACGTGGCCTATCTGCGACAGGAGGGAGCCCGCCTTCTCTACCCGTGCGGCAACACGGGAGAGTTCACCTCGCTGAGTCTCGACGAATGGACCGCCACCGTTGAGGCAGCGACAGATGCCGCCGGCGACGACGTTGCGATCGCCCCCGGCATCGGGCACGGAATCGCCACTGCCACCGAGATGCTGCGTCGCGCAGAACTCATCGGAGCATCCGGTGCTCTCATCATGCCGCCGGCTCCCGTCTACCTGTCGGATGACGGCTTGAGCCGCTACTACAGCTCACTTGCCACATCCACCGGCCTGCCCCTGATGGTGTACCGGCGGGGCGGGTGGCCGTCCGACGAGACTCTCACGCGATTGTCAGAAACAGGCACCGTGACGGGCATCAAGTATGGCGACGTTGACATCGGCGAGTTCGCCCGTGCGGTTGCGGCCTCTCCCAAGGCGCTATGGACCTGCGGGGTCGCTGAGCGATACGCGCCCTTCTTCGCCGTCGCCGGCGCGGTCGGGTTCACGTCTGGTCTGGGCAATTTCGCCCCGCACACCGCCTTGGACATGTACGCGGCCCTGTCCGGAGGGGACATGGAACGAGCACTGTTGATCCGGGCCCGCTGCACACCGTTCGAGGAGATCCGGGCTCGGCGTGGTTCCGTCTACAACGTCTCCGCAGTCAAGACGGCTATGGATGCTGCCGGTCTCGCCGGTGGGAAAGTGAGGCCTCCGATGATCGACGTCGATGCCGAGACGGCAGCAGAGATCGAGACGACGGTTGCAGCATGGGAAGACAGGTGAAGGCAACGGATACCCGGTCGGTCGTCGACACCCTCTATGCGGCGTTCCTAGCCGGCGAGCCCGAGGGCATGCTGGCGACGATGTCCGATCAAATCGAGGTACGGCTCCTCGGTCGCGGCACATATCCGATATG
>CAZIEQ010000090.1:0-8685 GCA_964538725.1 uncultured Acidimicrobiia bacterium
AGGCGGTGTGCGCGCTCGCCCCCCGCACGAACGGGCTCGCCGGGGAGGCGTGGTCGACACCGATGGGCGGGTTCTCGGTGAGCACGACGGCGTCGCCGGCTTCACCATCGGGCAGCGTAGAGGCCTCGGCATCGCGGCTACCGAACCCCGCTATGTGGTTGCCGTCGATGCAGCGACGGCGACCGTCGTCGTCGGCCCCCGCTCCCGGCTGGAGGCAGCGGGCTGTGAGGTGACCGACGTGGTGTTCGTTGCGGGAGCCCCTCCAGAGTCGCCGCAGATGGATGTGGAGATTCGCTACCGCTCCGATCCGGCGGCAGCCACGCTTTGCCGGGTAGACGACCGCTGGGAGGTCCGCTTCGAGACTCCACAACTCGCCGTGGCACCCGGCCAGGCCGCGGTGTTCTACCGCGGGGAGGAGGTGCTCGGTGGGGGGGAGATCACAACGACTTTGGCTGCGTAGCCCGCGGATGCCGGCACAATGACCGACGCGGCGAGGCGGGCGGCGGATCTTCGGGCTGCCATCGCGTCTCATGCGCGGCGTTACTTCGCTCTCGACGCCCCGGTGATCTCCGACGCCGAGTACGACTCCCTGGTCAGGGAGCTGCAGACCATCGAGGCCGAGCATCCCGAACTGGTGACGCCCGATTCACCCACCCAGCGGGTGGGTGCCCCCGTCTCTGATGCTTTCGCGCCGGTGACTCACAGCCGGCGGATGTTTTCCCTCGACAACGGCGACAGCGCCGAGGAGCTGCATGCCTGGGAGGAACGCCTGCAACGCATCCTGGGCCATCCGCCAACCGGGTATGTGTGCGAGTTGAAGATCGACGGGCTGGCCGTGTCTCTGACCTATGGAGACGGCCATTTGGTGCAGGCAGCGACTCGGGGCGACGGTACAACGGGGGAAGACGTCACCGCCAACATTCGCACCATCTCTGCGGTGCCGCTCACCCTCGCCGCCGGGTATCCATCCCTGCTGGAGGTGCGGGGCGAGGTCTACATGCCGCTGTCCGCCTTCTCCGAGCTCAACCTCCGCCAGGCCGCCGCCGGCGAACGTCCCTACGTCAATCCGCGTAACACGGCCGCTGGGTCGGTGAGGCAGAAGGATCCTGCAGTTACCGCCACCCGGGATCTAGCGGTGTGGCTGTACCAGGTGGGTGATGTGCAAGGAGGGCCCGAATTCGACAGACACTGGGAGCACATGCAATGGGTGCGGCAGCTGGGCCTGCCCTTCAACCCGGTGTCGGCGACGGTGCCCGACCTACGGGGTGTACTGGACTACGTGGCCGCCGCGGAGGAGGCACGTCACCACCGGGACTATGAGACCGACGGTGTGGTGGTCAAGGTCGACTCGCTTGCCGAGCAAGCGGAGGCAGGCTTCACTGCCAAGAGTCCCCGCTGGGCGATCGCATTCAAATTCCCCCCCGAGGAGAGGCAGACGGTGCTACGCGACATTCGGATCAACGTCGGCCGTACCGGGGCCGCCACCCCTTACGCCGTCCTGGAGCCGGTATTCGTCGGTGGAGTCACGGTGACAACTGCCACTCTGCACAATGAGGATGAAGTGGCGCGCAAAGACCTGCGGGCCGGCGACACGGTGGTGGTGCGCCGTGCCGGTGATGTCATCCCCGAAGTCGTCACCTTCGTTCCCCAGGCCCGCCGGGGCCGTCCCCGCAAATGGCGCATGCCTGCCACCTGTCCCTTCTGCGGACACCCGATCGTGCGAGTGGAGGGGGAAGCCGTTGCCCGTTGCAGCGGCGGATACGCCTGCCCCAGCCGGCTCCGGGAATACCTGTTCCACTTCGCTTCCCGCGACGGGATGGACATCGCGGGCCTCGGCTACAGGACTATCGATGAGTTGATGCAAGACGGTGTGATCGCCGATCCGGCCGACATCTTCACTCTTGGCGCCGGCGATCTCATCCACCGTGAAGGCTGGGGAGAGCAGTCGGTCGGCAACCTGCTGGCTGCCATCGACCAGGCCAGAGAAAGGCCTTTGGCACGGCTGGTCGCTGCCCTCGGGATTCCGCTGGTGGGAGGCACGGCAGCGCGGACCCTGTCCCGCAAGTTCCGCAGCTTGGAGAGTTTGCAGAGGGCAGACGAGGAGGATCTCGCTGCCGTCCAAGGGGTCGGTTCCGAGATGGCGAGCTCGGTGGTCGCCTGGTTCGCAGATGCCGACAATGGCCGTCTCCTCACCAAGCTCGCCGACGCCGGTGTCCGCACCCGCGATGCCGAGCCGGCCGGTGTAGATCGCCATCTCCTCGACGGAGTATCGCTGGTCCTCACCGGGTCCTTTGAGTCGATGACAAGGGAGGAGGCGAAGGCAGCCGTTGAGGACCGGGGTGGAAGGGTGACCGGATCTGTCTCCAGAAAGACAACGGCCCTGGTCGCCGGGACGGCACCTGGCTCCAAACTCACCAAGGCGCAGCAGCTCGGTGTAGCCGTCATTGGGGAAGCCTCATTCGCAGAGCTCTTGGAGCGAGGATCGGCGGTGCTACCCGCCGGGTGACTTCCTACGCTCCCACAGAGCTCCTAGACGTGTACCTTCATTGCACCCGGAAGCTCCACCGGAACGATCCGGCGTCGGGAATGCCCTGAACCCGATCCCATTCCACGACCACCGTATGGCTGCCGGCCCCCAACACCGCAGAGGTGTCGTCCGCAGTCGGATCCCACACATGCAGGCCGGTTCCCGGACGGAGCCTTATCACCTCACTGGGAATGTGCCTGCCGTCCACCCACAGTTCGATCCGGTAGCCCACAGGCAGATCGATCTCAACCACCGCCTGGCGCAGGGTGGCGGTGCCCGGCTCGGGGGACACCGCCCGAAGAGGGTCGGGGAGCCGCGACTGGCGTCCGCCCCCTCCGAGCACAAGCGCAGCCGCCACCACCGCGACCAACGCCATTCCCAGGACTATCAAGACGAGACGGTGCCGTGTCACCGGCCGGATGCTACGGGCGCTACCTTGTTCGCCGTGCGTCACAATCCGATCCTCGACGAACTGGGTTCCTACCCCATAACCGAGCTGCAGGACAGGGCACGCCGTATGAGGGCGGCCGGGGACCGGGTCATCGACTTCTCCATCGGCGATCCTCGGGAACCGACTCCAGAGTTCATCGTGGATGCCCTCCACGCAGCCGTGCCCACAGTATCCCAATACCCCACGGTTTCGGGGCTGGCCGAGTTGCGGCAGGCTGTGGCCGCCTACTGCCGACGCAGGTTCGGAGTCGGCGTTGACCCCGAAACCCAGGTCATCTCCTGCAGCGGTGCCAAAGAAGCCATCTTCTCCACTCCACTGGCTTTCGTGTCCCGCGGCGGCGGTGACGCCGTGGTGTACGGAACCCCGGCCTATCCCATATATGGGCGGGGCGCACGTCTGGCCGGTGCAGCAGTGGAGGAGGTGAAGCTCGCCGGTGACTTCGTGCTCAGGCCCGACATGATCCGCCGGGAGGCATGGGAGCGGGGAGTGATGCTGTGGAACTGTTCGCCTCACAGTCCGACCGGAGCGGTCACCTCCCGAGGCGACCTGGAGTCCCTCTACGAAGCCTGTCGGGCTCACGATGTGCTGCTGTGCTCCGATGAGTGCTACGCCGACGTGTACGAGGTCGCCCCACCCGCGTCGGCATTGCAGGTCTCCGGCTCCCGGTTTGACGGCGTGATGGTTTATCTGAGCCTGTCGAAGCGCTCCGGGATGACCGGCTATCGCTCCGGTGCGGTCGTCGGCGACGCCGCTGCCATCGGCACGCTGCGCCGGCTTCGTTCCTCGGCCGGTGTCGGCAGCCCGGAGTTCGTCCAGGCCGCCGCGGTGGCGGCGTGGGGAGACGACGAGCACGCTGCCGACCGCCGGGGGGTGTTCACCGCCAAACGAGCAGTGTTGCGTCCCCCGTTCGAGGACTTGGGCATGGCGGTGATCGCTTCCCATGCCGGGCTGTACCTGTGGGTGGAGGTCCCCGATGAGGAGGTTGTGACCCAGCGCCTCCTCGACTCGGGTGTGGTCGTGTCGCCGGGGAGCATCTTCGGCCCCGGCGGGGAAGGGCACATACGCCTGGCCCTGGTCCCCACCCTCGACGAATGCCGCCAAGCAGTGGAGGTGGTGCGCTCGTGCCTGACGACCGTGAGTTGATTGCAGCGGCATACTCCGATTTGGAGTTGATCGGCGAAGCCGTCGACGCGGTACATCGCACCATCGCGGGCCTCGACTGCGGTGAGTTGCGGGTGGCGCAGATGCGGGCTGGGGACTGGGTGGTGAACGAATGGTTGAAACAGGCGATCCTGCTGTATTTCCGCATCGCGGACGTCGAAACGACCGAGGTCGGTCCGTTCGAATATCACGACAAGATCCCTACCAAACGGGGGCTTGCCGCAGCCGGGGTGCGGGTGGTACCGCCGGGCACGGTTCGCTACGGGGCGTTCTGTGAACCCGGTGTCGTTGTGATGCCCGGCTATGTCAACATCGGCGCCAGGGTGGGGGCGGGAACGATGGTCGACACCTGGGCCACCGTGGGATCGTGCGCCCAGATCGGGCGGGACGTGCATCTCTCCGGAGGTGTCGGCATTGGTGGTGTCCTCGAACCACCTGCGGCGCGCCCTGTGATCGTCGAAGATGGGGCGTTTATCGGCAGCCGGTCCATTCTCATCGAAGGGGTCGTCGTTGAGGAGGGTGCCGTGTTGGGCGCCAACACGGTGGTCTCGGCTTCGATGCCGATCATCGACGTCCGCGGGCCGGAGCCTGTTGTCCACACGGGACGGATCCCGGCCCGATCTGTGGTCGTGATGGGCACCAGGCGGCGTGAATTCCCTGCTGGAAACTACCAACTGGCGACGCCGTTGATCATCGGGGAACGTTCCGACTCCACCGACCGCAAGACTTCCCTCGAGGAGGCGCTGCGGATATTCGAGGTGTCGGTGTGAACGGCCTTGTGGAAACGCTGCGCACTCTGGTGGATATCCGCTCAGAAACCGGCAGCGAGGCCCAGATCTGCACCTATCTCGAGGAGCGGCTGGCAGCGTCGGGTCTGCCCCGGAAGCGCATCGGGAACTCTCTGGTGGTCGGCCGGCCCCAACCAGGTGAGGCGTTCGTGACGCTCTACGGGCACATCGACACGGTACCCCATCAGGGTCAACCCGCCGCATACATCGAAGACGGTGTTCTCTTCGGACTCGGATCGTCCGACATGAAGGCAGGGGTAGCTGTGATGATCCACCTTCTCGAGGATGGCGATGTGGCGGGCGGCGGGTGCAGCCTGGTCGCAGTGTTCTACGACCGAGAGGAGGGGCCGGCAGCTGAGAACGGCCTCATCAGGGTGCTCGCCGAAGCGGACTGGCTCACCAAGAGCGAGTTCGGCGTCGTGTTGGAACCCACCGACCTGCATCTCGAACTGGGATGCCAAGGTGTGGTCAACGCCACCGTCAGCTTCCTCGGCAAATCCGCCCACAGCGCCCGTCCGTGGCTGGGAGAAAACGCAGTCACCAGAGGGGGGGCTTGGTTGGAGAGCTTGCATCGCCGGGAACCAAACGATGTGGAGCACGGTGGGCTCGTCTTCCGAGAGGTCTTCTCCATCACAACCGCCCACGGCGGAGTGTCCCGCAATGTCGTTCCCCCCCGTTTCGATCTGAACCTGAACTACCGCTTTCCGCCCACGCTTACCGTTGATGAGGCGGTTGCCCGACTTCGCGGTATCGCGGCGCCGGCTGACGAGGTCGAGATCGTCGACACCGCCCCCGCGGCGCCGGTGCCCGCGGGCAATCCCTACCTCGACAAGCTTGCCGAAGTCACCAGCGCCCAGCCGAGGCCGAAACAGGCGTGGACCGATGTGGCCCGCCTCGGGAAGGCCGGTGTGCCGGCGGTCAACTTCGGCCCCGGGATGACTGCGCTCGCACATCAGGTGGAAGAGTCGGTTCCGCTCGACAACCTGGCCGCCGGATTCAGCACCTTGAAGCGGTTCCTCAGCGGCCAGGTGTCTCCGGCCTGAACGGTCGTCTACAACCGGCCGCACCGTCAGCTGATGCAGGCTGAAGGCGCCGCCGCAGCCCCGGGGCGGTTTTCAGCTCAGGTCGTTGGAGTCGCGTACGAAGCGCCGCCTCTTCGACGACGCGGTCTTCTGCTACCCATGATGGGAGGCGCGCCTGGCAAGGGCTCCAGAGCCAGAAGCGGCAGGAACAACGCCACCAGAGGGCCGATGCCGAAGCTGAACGCAACAGTGCCCACACCCACCGTGCCGCCGAGCAGCCATCCCGCACCGAGCATCAGCAACTCGATCGTCGTGCGCACCCTGCCCAGACCGAGGCCCCTGCGAGACAGGCCTGTCATCAGCCCGTCCCGGGGCCCCGGACCGAGCCCGGCCCCGATGTAGAAACCCGACCCGAGCCCGACGAGCAGGAGACCACCACCCAGCAGCGTCCAGCGGGCAACGGTGTGCTCGACGGTGGGATGAGCCAGCAGGGTGACGTCGATCACCACTCCGATGACCATGACGTTGAGCACGGTGCCCAGCCCGATCCGCTCCCGCAACGGGATCCAACCCAGGAGGACGACGATGCCTGTGAGGATGCCGACGGTTCCGATCGGAATGCCGGTGTGGCGGGTGATGCCCTGATGGAACACTTCCCAGGGGGCCAGCCCCAATTCGGCGCGCACCATCAAGGCAAGCCCGAGGCCGAACAGCACCAACCCGAACGCCAGGCGGGGCAGGCGGCACCGGAGCTGGGCTCGGTCGGGGAGAGGAAGCATGAACTGGGCAATCTAGGTGTGTTGTTGCCGTCTGCAGCAGGCAGATGCTTCCTCCGTGTCGAATTGTCGGCTCGTCTTCCGGCGGCCGGGCGATGCGGTTGCCGTCCACACGCCCGTACGGCGAATGCGATGTCGAGTCATTGAATCGAATGCCGGATCGATAGCGATCTGGCTAAGTTTCCTTCAGATGGAACCGCTGCGGATCCACCTCTTCGGGGGCTTCTTCCTCCAGCAGGGGGAGCGCGCGCTCCCCCCGATTTCGTCTCGGGCGGGGAGGTCGCTCTTTGCGTATCTGGTGACTCATCAGCACCGACCGCACCTGCGGGAGTTCCTGGCGGGTGTGTTCTGGCCGGACGCCCCTGAGAGCCGAGCTCGCCGCCGGCTCAGCCACACCTTGTGGCAGATTCAGGACACTTTGGAGATGACGACCTCGGGATCAGAGCCGTATCTCCTCGCCTCCGCAGACACCCTGGCCTTCAACGCCGCTGCTCCGTACTGGCTCGACTGTGATGAGTTCGAGCAGCGGCTCTCGACGTTGCCTGTGCAAAGAGATCCGGAGGCCTCGAACACGATTGCCGATCTGGACACGCTTCGCTCCTGTCTGGAGCTGTATCGGGGCGATTTTCTGGCCGGTTTCTACGACGACTGGGTGGTGGTTCAACAGGACTTGTGGCGGGAGAAGTACCTGGCTGTGCTGGCACAGCTCGTGCGGCTGGCCAAGGCCAGGGGGGGCTACGAGGAAGCCTTGGGATACGCCCGCCGCCTCACCCACCACGATCCACTCCGCGAGGAAGGACACCAGGAGGTGATGCGGCTCTGCTTCCTGCTGGGACGGACCAACGAGGCACTGCAACAGTACGAACGGTGCCGCTCCGTTCTCGAAGAGGAACTGGAGGCCGAACCCTCTCCGGCCACAACCGAGCTGTACCGCAAGGTTCTCCGCCAGCGGAAGGCGGGGATCCACCCGGACGGATCCCCAGCGGCGCCGGTCCTCTTCGACCGCAACCTCGAGGTTCCCTTTGTGGGTCGCGAGCAGGAGCGGGGGATTCTGGTCAACGCCATGGAACGCGTCCTCGCCGGCCGTGGGGGAGTGGTTCTGATAGAGGGCGAGCCGGGACTGGGGAAGACGAGGCTGATTACCGAGGCTGCCGAAGATGCCCGCTGGCGCGGCTTCGACGTCCTATGGGGCTCCACGGCTGAAGGCTCGGTTCGGCCGTTCGGAACGCTGGTCGAGGCGTTGAGATCCGGCGTGTCTCAGCTGCGGGCAGAGCAGCTCCTCGACCAGCTGGAAGCCGTATGGCTGCGGGATGCGGCCCTGCTGGTGCCTGAGCTGGTGAGATGGCTTCCCGAGCTGGGATCGCCGGCGTTTCTGAAGGGGGAAGAGGCATCGCAGAGGATGCGGGAGGCGGTAGCCCGCACTCTGGCAGCGCTGGGGCGCGTGGCGCCGCATCTTGTGGTGCTCGACGATATCCACTGGGCGGATCGTGACACGCTCCGAGCACTGGTCGATCTCGGTCCGGCTCTCCGCAGCAGCCGGATCTTGCTGTGCCTGCTGTATCGAAGCGAGGAGGCCCGGGGGGATCCGCGGGTGTGGGAGGTGTTGCGCGAGCTGGATCGTTCCGCAGGGCTGGGGAGGGTGGTCCTCGCACCACTCTCGGTGTTTGAGCTCAGTGAGCTGGTCGGAGAGGGGCTCGGCGTGGCGACCGTTCCCCCTCGGTTGGTGACTCGTCTGCACCAGGAGACCGGCGGAAACGCCCTCTTCGTGCTGGAGACCCTGCAGGCTCTCCGTGATGCAGGCGTCCTCCGTGGGGCCGATGACGTCCCTTCCGTGGAGACTCTCTTCGGCAGCCGGCCCCGTGATCTCGTCGGCGGCCGGGGGAGACGGGGGGTCCTCGGCCGGGGCTCCCTCCTTCCGCCGGAGACCGGGGCGGGGGTCGGGGGGGCGCGGGGGGTGGCG
>CAZIEQ010000091.1:0-8485 GCA_964538725.1 uncultured Acidimicrobiia bacterium
CGCAACGGTGTGGTCGAGCGCCACGGGCGACGGTTTCTTTGGTGTGTACCTCGACCACCTGAAGGCCGTAGATCTCCTGGACCTCCCCAGCCTCGGTGGCTGCGGTACCTGTCATCCCCGCCAGCTTGTCGTACATGCGGAAATAGTTCTGCAAGGTGATCGTCGCCAAGGTCTGGTTCTCCTCCTTGATGCGGACGTTCTCCTTGGCTTCGATCGCCTGGTGGAGACCTTCTGAGTAGCGGCGCCCGTCGAGGACCCGGCCGGTGAACTCGTCGACGATCTTGACCTCTCCGTCGCGGACCAGGTACTCCACATCGCGGGCATACAGCTCTTTGGCCTTCAACGCCGTCTCCAGATGGTGGATGAAGTTGACGTTGGCGTAGTCGTACATGTTCTCCACGCCGAGGATTCCCTCGACCCGGGACACACCTTCTTCGCTGGTCAGCACCGTCCGTTTGGCTTCATCCACTTCGTAGTGCACGTCGCGGCGAAGCGTCTGTGCGATGCGGGCAAAGTCCCGATACCACTTGGCGCTGTCGGCCACCCTGCCGGAGATGATGAGCGGAGTGCGGGCCTCGTCGACCAGGATCGAGTCGACCTCGTCGACGATTGCGTAGGCATGGCCCCGCTGCACCATCGACTCGGGCGTCATCGCCATGTTGTCCCGCAGATAGTCGAAGCCGAACTCGTTGTTGGTGCCGTAGGTGATATCGGCGGCGTAGGCCGGGCGTCGTTCCTCGGGTTTCATCTCCGACTGGATGAGTCCGACGGTGAGCCCTAGGAAGCGGTGAATACCTCCCATCCATTCAGCGTCGCGGCGAGCCAGATAGTCGTTGACGGTGACGACGTGCACTCCCTGCCCGGAGAGCCCATTGAGATAGCACGGCATCGTGGACACGAGTGTTTTGCCCTCACCGGTCTTCATCTCGGCGATCATTCCCCGGTGCAAGGCGGCTGCCCCGAGGACCTGCACATCGAAATGGCGTTGACCGAGCACGCGCTGGGCGGCCTCACGAACGGTGGCAAAGGCTTCGGGGAGCAGATCGTCGACATCCTCACCCCGCTCCAGGCGCCGGCGGAACTCGACCGTTCGTTGTGCCAGGGCTTCGTCGGAGAGGTCTGCAGTCTCCGCTTCGAGCCGGTTCACCAGGTCCACCAGCTCGCGCAGCTGCTTATAGACCTTCCCCTCGCCTGCATGCAGAACCTTGGAGATTATCGACATTACGGTGCGAGTGTAGGGAGCCGCCGGGGTTGCACCTACCCCCCCGCCATCATGCGCACAGGCCCTCAAGTAGGCAGCGGGGAAGTCGTCTGCGGCCCGTCGGAATAGGCCGCAGACGAAGAGTGTCAGGCGGTGACCGTCTCCAGCAGGGACGCAGGGTCCACGCCGACATGGCCCGGGAGTACCTGGTCGACGATCCGCTCCGACATCACATGTGCCGGATACGGGGATTCAACGAGCCGCCGGGAGGCATCACGAACGACGACGGTGTGCATCCCCGATGCTTGCGGCTCCTGGCGAACAACCATGACCACCGACCCGTCGTCCAGCTGGAGCAGAGATCCCGGCGGGTAGACCCCCATCATGTGGATGAAGGCGCGCACCAAATCGGGGTCGTAGGAAGTGCCGGCGGCGTTGAGGAGGATGTGGAGAGCCCGCGTCGGTGTCTCGGCACGGCGATAGGCGCGCCGGGTGGTGATGGCATCGTACGTGTCGACAACGGCAACCAGCCTGGAGAAGAAATTACTCGGCGCCCGCGGCAGGTCTGGATGGTGAGGGTCTTGCCGGATCGACGCATGCAGCAGGTTGGGATAGCCCTTGGCATCGAAGCGGGTGTGGTGTTCGAAAGCAATGGCAGAGGCCACCTCCTGACCGGGACCCGAGGCGGCCAGGATTGCCGAAGCACCCTCCTGAGGATGCAGCTTGATCTGGGCCCACTGTTCGGGGTTCAGCCGCCCCGGATGCTGCAAAATGGCCGCATCGACCCCCACCTTGCCGATGTCGTGCAGCAGAGCGCCCATTCCCAGCGGGACGAGCTGTGAATCGTCGAGTCCTATCAGCCGGCCGGCGGCCAACGACAGGATGCAGACGTTGACCGAGTGATAGAAGGTGTACTCGTCGTGGCTCTTGACGGTGGTCAACAGCAGTGACGCCCCTTGCTGACGGAGGCTTTGCTGCAACAGCTCTTCAACTGCACGGGCCACACCTTCCAGCTCGAATTCCCCTCCCGCTCGCATGGCTAATCCCACCGTCCGCAACGCATCGAGGGAGGCTGCGTATGAGCTGCGCAGCCTCGACATGTCGTCCGGGCTGAAGTCCCAGTCCGCGAGAGGATGCTCGTTGAGACGCACCGACCCGCCTGCAGGGACGTCGTCGGACACTCCAGCCGCGAACCCGGCCAGATCGCCAAGGTCCTCGAAGAGGATCGGGTCGATCAGAGTGATGGATTCCACGCCTCTGGCCTGAAGGTCCCGCAGCAGCCCGTTGAACTCGAGCGACTCGTGCGCCAGCAGCGTCCGGTCGAGATAGATGGCGTCCTCCACCAGAGCGAGGACCTTCTCGCCGGACCCGGCCAGCAAAGCCGCCGCCGTGGTGGCGGCATGCAGAGACTCATCGACCAGAGGATGCCCCTGTGGATAGAGCTTGATGTGACGCACCGCACGCCGGAACTCGAGGAGAAAGGCCTTGGCAACTTCCCTCATGCCGACATCCACAGCATGTGGCGGGCGGCCGCCCGCAGAGCCCTTTTCTCACCGGAGATCAAGAACCGCCGCGAAGCCACACGTGTGATCTCCTTCCGAGCCGCAGGCGAGCCCCGTTCGGCGAGCATGGCCAGCACCCGCGATTTCTCCTCGAAGGAGTCCACGCGATGCAACATCGCGATGAGGGAGGCATCCACTTCGGGGGCGTCACAGCTCCCGACCGCGATCAGCGCAGCCCGGCGCACCCGTGCGTCGGGGTCTTCGAGGCAGGCCAGGACGGAGCAACGGTTCTCGCCTCCGGACTGACCAGAAAGGAAGGACGCCAGAGCTCTCACGGCCTCCACCCTCACCCGGGGTTCGTGGTGCATGGCGAAGCTGCGTAGGCGAGCGGCAGCCTCGGGGTGACGGCAATGCCCCAAGATGGTGGCCACGTTGCGCGCCAGATACCAAGGTTCGTCTGTCGGTGCCGCCACCAGCGGACGGGGATCGATGCGCGCCACCTCCAGGACGAGGTCTATGAGACGGCGACGTCGTGCTTGGTCGGACTCACCGCCGAGAGCATCGACGAGCCCCGGCACCGCCTCGGGGCCCCAGTATTCCAAGAACCGGAGCGCGGCCTGCCGCCGCTGCGGATCCGCCAGTGCCGTCGATATGGCCGCGATCAGCTCCGGCCGCTGCAGGACCCCGAGCACGTCGTCGACGATGGGCTGCATGTTCGCCGGGTATGGGGGATCCTCGACCAGCGATCGGTACCAGGCTCCGGCGACGTCCAATTCGCTGCGCCGAATCCCGGCGGCGACCTTTCCCACCCAGATGCGCAGTATCCGGCGTAGCCGCGGCTCGCGATCTTCGACAGCCACCAGGTCACGCAGCACCCCCAGTCCGGTGGCGAAAAACGTGGCAGGGGACGGGGCTGCGGCGCGCAGTGAGGCGAGCGTGTCCACTTCGGCATCGTGGCGGGCCGCCTCAGGGCCCAACAGGGCTTGGATGCGGTCGACGACGACCCGATGGGCGACCTTCACATCCCCGGCCGACTGCAGCAAACCCATCAACTCGTCGGGCCGGGTATCGGCCTCGTCGGTGGAAATGCGGGCATAGTCGATGAGCAGCTGCATGTGACCTTCGTTGAGGCGAGAGGCCATGGTCAACAGGTCATGGCCGGAGAACTGGTCGAGGAAGACCCGCACCCATGGGTCATCCGCTGCCTCCAGCAGGAGTTCGATTGCGGACGCCTGCGTGTCTGCATCGAGATGGAAGAAAGCCTCGACAAACATGCCGACGACCTGCTCCCGCCCCCCGACGTCGTCACTCTCGAGGAGGGAGCACGCCTCGCCGAACCAGGCGATGAATCGTTCCGCAGCCTCCGGCTCGATGCCGTCGACCCTGGCGGCAAGCTCCTCAGGCGAAACGATCTCTTCGAGAAGCTCCACGATGCGAGGGTCACGAGCCGGATCATCGAAATCGCCGAAACTGTCTGCGGCGCGTCCGGCGGCCAGGGTTCGCTGGTCGACTTTGAGGGCTTCGATGCCTTCCCCTGCGAGGACATGTCCGAGGCCGCCCGCGGCGAGGACATCCTCCTCGTCAGCGTTGAGGAGCCCGAAGAGCTGTACCAGATCGCTGGGGTGAGGTGGGGACAGGATTCGCAACCGTCCGACGTCATGGAGGAACATCCGCGTGGCCAGCCGCTGCGCACCTTCGCGACCCGTGTCCACCACTTCGCCGTCCCAGCAGAAGCGCCCTGCCCCAACCTCGAGATGCAGCGGGAGTTTCAGCCGCCGGATCGTGTCAAGGGCCCGCTGGAACGGAACCTGCGGTATGGGATCCGCGTACAGCAGATGTGTGTTCCACGCCACCGTCAGCGCATCGACCAGCTCCCCGATGTCGGCGGTGACGTCCCGCTCTTCGGCCGCCTGCAACGTCATTGTCAGATCGTGATCAGGCTCTCCCGCAGGGCGTAGAGAACCGCCTCGTTGCGGGAGTGGAGGCCGAGCTTGTCCAAAATGTTGCGCACGTGGTTCTTCACCGTGTTCTCTGAAATGAACAGCTGTCCGCCGATCTGCCGCGAGGTGAGCCCGTCCGCCACCAGCTGCAACACCTCGATCTCGCGTCCGGTCAACGTCGGTTTGCGAGCCGCCAACAGTTCCTGGTGGCGCAGCAGTTGGCGGACAACGTCGAAGAGCTTTCCACCCATCATCGGTGAGATGGCGGCGCCGCCACGAGCCACGTCGCGAATCGCCTGAGCCAACGAAGCAAAAGGGGCGTCTTTGTTGAGGTAGCCGCGGATGCCGGACTTGATGCCGTAGAGGAGATCTTCCTCCGACTCGCTGCCGGTGAGCAGCACGACCCGGCACTCGGGGGCGGCCACATGCAGCTTCTCAACGACGTCGAGCCCCGACAGGCCCGGCATGAGGACGTCGAGCACGACTACGTCGGGCTGCAACGCCTCCGCAGCGCTGACGGCAGCTTCGGCGTCGTGAGCTTTGCCGACAACATCGAAGCCTGCTTCGGCAAGGGCCGCCGAGAGCCCTTCACGGAACAGGGCGACATCGTCGACCACCAGGATCTTGGTCATGTCCTCACTCGTGTTCTAAGAGGCCGAGTGAGCCATCCCTCCGCTCGTACACCACTGCGTATCGGTCGGTCCTGCCGTTCAGGAACAGGAAGAAGCTGTGGCCCAGCATCTCCATCTGCAAGGCGGCCTCCTCGGGCATCATCGGCTTCATGGCGAAGCGTTTGATACGCGTTATCGCCGGTCCATCAGGAGATTCTTCGGTATTGCCGACCCCCGCATTGAGATCTTTGTGGGCACGTCTGCTCCTATCGATGAGACGCTGCTTGAGGTCGCGAAGCCGTCTTTCGAACTTGTCGGTTGCCATGTCCACCGCCGATCTGGCGTCCGCGGCATTGGCCTCGACTCGCACGACACGGCCGCCGATGCCCGATGTGACTTCCGCCCGGAAGCGGTCTTCGCGCACCCGGGGATTCGCGTAGGCACTGACCTCTACGTCGGCGGTGGCGTCCCGACGGTCGAAGATCCGTGCGGCGTGGCTCACCTTGCGAGTTGCCAACTCCTGCAACTCGTCACTGATACGCAGGTTCTTGCCGTGCACGCGCACGTCCACGTCTACTCCTTTCAGGAAACAGATGACAAGGCTGAGGCAGGATGGGGACAGGGGTGAAACTCGACGTGTGCAGCCTACGCGGCGCCATGAGCGTCAAGCACTCTCCCTGGCAGTTCCGTTGCTCACTCTACACCGGTAAACGTAACCGCCCCGACACAGCTCGGCCCCAGAGTCCGCAGGGCCCCTTCGACGGTGGAGCCGGTGGTGAGGACGTCGTCGACGATCACCGCGCCCGGGGCCGGGCACACCAAGGTGAAGCGGGGTGTCTTGCGAGGACGGGGAGCGCCTGCGTGACGTGGCCACCACCATGTGGGGGCCAGCGCCCGGGTGACGGGAAGGGCTGTTCGACGCCCCAGATGCTCGCACAACATGAGCGCAGCATCGATACCGAAGCGCGCCTTGCGTAGACGGGCCCGCGGTACGGGAACCAGTACCCGCACCGCCGGCGGCAGGCACAACTCGAGAAAAGGCGCCGCCCAATGCGCCACCGCGTCGAAGCCACCGTATTTGAGCTGATGCACCAGCTCCCGTGCCGGTCCGCGATGGGTAAACGCGGCGCGGGCGACTCTTCCGGCTACAACCCGTCGTGGGCCCGGCCGCATCCGACCAAGACACTGTTCACACAGCCGGCCGCCGAGCCGTCCGCAGCTGAGGCACATCATCAGCCGAACGTAGGCGCTCAGTGTGACTAGTCCGCGTGGAACAGGTGGATTTGTGGTGGCGCGACCACACACAGTGGCGGTAGGTTCTAACTAGCCCCAGGAAGGTCCCCCACATGAGCGTTGATGTCGCCGCCACCCGCGAAGGGCAGCGTCGCAGACGCCTGCGACGGCTTGCCGCGATCCTCGGCATCGTCGGCGCCTGGATGTGGTGGCGCATTCTTCGCGGTGACCCGGTGCAGTTCGGCTGGCCCCGCGTCGGTTCCGACCTCGCCATCTGGCTGCCTGGAATCCTCATTGTGCTGCTCCTCGGTGCCGTCCTCATCATCCCCATGGTGGGAAACTCCCGCTCGCCGCATCAGGTGTATCTGCCCGAGCAGATCGAAGTGGGGTTCAGCGATGTGAAGGGTCTCGGCCCGGTGATCGACGAGGTGCAGCGCACCCTCGACGTGTTTCTCAACCACAAACGGTTTCAGGAGGAGATGGGTGGCAGCCCGCGCCGTGGAGTGCTGTTCGAAGGCCCTCCAGGCACCGGCAAGACCCATGTCGCCAAAGCCCTTGCCAAGGAGGCGGGGGTTCCCTTCCTCTACGTGTCGTCCACGGCGTTCCAATCGATGTGGTACGGAATGACGGGGCGGCGCATCAAAGCGTTCTTCCGCGCTCTGCGCCGCACGGCGCGTCGCGAGGGTGGGGCGATCGGATTCATCGAAGAGATCGACGCCATCGGCGTCAAGCGGGGTGGTGTCACCGGTACCACCAGCGTGGACCGCCGACGCATGCAGTCGGCGACTGTCGCCGAGGGAGCCGGCGGCGTCGTCAATGAGCTCCTCATCCAGATGCAGTCCTTCGACGAGGTACCGCTGGGCCTCCGCCTCCGTAACTGGTGGCGGGACCGGCTGAACCGGTTCCTTCCCTTCGAGCATCAGCTGCACCGGCACGGAGCACCCGCCAGCAACATCCTGGTCATCGGCGCCACCAACCGCGCCGACCAGCTCGACCCGGCGCTGCTTCGCCCCGGCAGATTCGACCGGGTCTTCCACTTCGACCTTCCCAGCCGAACAGCCCGCAAGGAGCTCGTCGACTACTTCGTCGAGCGCCGTGCCCACGATCCTGCCCTGAACCACGACGCGGTTCGCGACGACATTGCAGCCCAGACGATGGGCTACACACCAGCTTCTCTGGAGAGGCTGTTCGACGAAGCCTTGCTGGTGGCACTGCGAGACGGGCGTGGTGCGCTGACCATGCCCGACATCCACAGGGCGCGCATGGAGGTCGAGATCGGCCTGCCCCGCGGTGCGGACTATCCAGATGAGGAGCGCCGCACGATCGCGACCCACGAAGCCGGGCACGCGGTGACCGCCTACTTGGCGGGCAAGGCACGCCGCCTCGAGGTGCTCTCGATCATCAAGCGCAAAGATGCCTTGGGCCTGCTGGCGCACAGAGACGAGTACGAGCGCTTCACTCGCACCAAGAGCGAAATCCAGTCCCTCATCCAGATTGCCTTCGGTGGTCTCGTCGCCGAGGAGCTGTTCTTCGGCGAGGCGGGAACCGGGCCTGCAGGTGACCTGAGCGCGGCCACTCAGCTCGCCGTCGACATGGTGGGATCCTTCGGGATGGCGGGCTCCTATGTGTCCTTCCGTGCCATCGACGGCGGCATCATCGGTGAGAACCTGGCGGCGCGTGTGCTCGCAGACGACAATGGGCGGGAAGCGGTCGATCGCATCCTGGACGAAGCCAAGACCAGGACCGCATCTCTGCTGCACCGGCATCGCTACCTGGTGATGGCGCTGCGCGACTCTCTTCTCGAACGTGAGGAGCTGCTTGGCAGGGAGATAATCCAAGTACTGGAGGATGCGGAGCGGGCAGCCGTCGCCGGGGGTGAGGTCGTCGTCGACCTCCGTCCCGACGCACCGCTGCTCCCGCTGCGGAGGATCGAACTCGTAGACCTCGACGAGGGGAAACAGCCGGTCGATTGAGCACGTGCCGTCGTTGACCGGCAGG
>CAZIEQ010000092.1:0-8482 GCA_964538725.1 uncultured Acidimicrobiia bacterium
ACCGTCTCCCGGGCGACCTCATGGGGGGAGAGGTGGGCGGACTCGATCAGCTCCGCGAGCCGGTCGAGAAGGCGATGGGCGGTGACGAGACGCTGATGGCTGCGTGCCGCCGCCTGTGCCTCCGCGGTTCGCTGGCGGGCTTCGGTGAGCATGCGGCGAGCCTGCGCAAACGCGGTACCCAGCATCACGTAGAGGGCGCCGAACACCAGAGTCGTGCCCGTGACCGGGTCCTGACCGGCGAATTGGGCTACCGCGATCAGAGTCCCTGCGGCCAGCAGAGCGGCTTCGATGCCGACGCGGGCGCCGAGGAAGGCGGCTGCCAGGATGACTGGGCTGATCGACAGCAGCAGGTAACCGCTGTCGACACCTCCGGTCAGAGCCACCGCCACCATCGAGGCCCCCACACCGGCAACGGTTATCACCTGACCCCACCATTGATGCACCCGCAGCCTCATCGGAGTGGCCTCCACCCACACGACGTAGGCGCCTGCGATGAGAGCGGCGAACCCCACTTCGGGAGTGGTGCCGGTGCGGGCTGCCGAAACGGACAGGCCGAGGGCAACGCCGCCCCAGTTGATCACTGAGAGCATCCACGTGAGGCGGACCTCCCACGGCGTCGAAAGGGGTTGCATCGGTGTCTCGAGGGTACAGTCGGCGCGATGGGCGCAGCGCTCAAGAGACTCGTCATTTGTGGCGGCATCGGTTCCGGGAAGAGCGCCGTGTCCGCCCGGCTCGCTTCCCGAGGTTTCGTGATCGTGGAAGCCGACCGCCTCGGCCATAGGGTGCTGCAACCGGGTGGTGAGGCGTTTCACGCCGTGGAGTTGCGCTGGCCTCAGGTCGTGAGCGGGGGGCGAATCGACCGGGGCAAGCTGGGAGGAATCGTATTCTCCGACGGTGAGGCGCTCGCCGAGCTGGAATCGCTCACCCATCCCCACATTCGTCGTCGCATCGTCGACGCGGTCTCGGCGGCCGGGGCGCGGGACGTGGCGGTCGAGATTCCTTTGCTGGCCGACATGGTGGAAGGCGACGGCTGGATCCGGGTGGTGGTCGATGCGCCCCGCGGCGTACGTCGCGCCAGGCTGTTGCAACGGGGTATGGACGGGAGGGAGATCGACCACCGCATGAGCATCCAACCGTCACAGCGGGCATGGCTCGACAGCGCCGGCTATGTACTCGACAACGGGGGCACGATGAATGATCTCGACAACGCAGTAGATCGGATGCTCGCCGCCTTGTGAAAGGCCGGCAACACAGGGCCGATCGCGGACAGCCGGCCACCTCCCGTACCATGTCCTCGTGAGCGGTTTCAAGGTACATTCGGACTTCGAACCCTCCGGCGACCAGCCTGAGGCGGTCGCGGCCCTTCAGGCCGGCATCGAACGGGGCGACTCTTACCAGACGCTGCTCGGCATCACCGGTTCGGGCAAGTCGGCCACCATCGCATGGATGATCGAAGCGGTGCAGCGCCCCGCGCTCGTTCTGGCGCCCAACAAGGCACTCGCCGCCCAACTCGCCAACGAGTTTCGCCAGTTCTTCCCCGAGAATCGGGTCGAATACTTCGTCTCCTACTACGACTACTACCAGCCGGAGGCGTACATCCCCCAGTCGGACACCTATATCGAAAAGGATGCCACCGTCAACGACGAGATCGATCGGCTGCGCCACGCGGCGACATCGGGACTGCTGACCCGTCGTGACGTGATCATCGTGGCGTCGGTGTCTGCCATCTACGGGCTCGGTTCACCGGAGCAGTATTCGGGCCAGTTGCTGCGACTGATACGGGGAGTCGAGTATCCGTTGCAGGCAGCGATGCGCCGGCTCGTCGACCTGCAATACGAGCGCAACGAGGTCAATCTGACTAGGGGCAAGTTCAGGGTGCGTGGCGACACCCTGGAGGTGTTTCCCGCATACGAGGAGACGGTGGCCAGAGTCGAGTTTTTCGGCGATGAGGTAGACCGCATGCTGCGCATGAACCCGGTCACCGGCGAGGTGATCGAAGAGCTCCGCGAGCTGTGGGTGTATCCAGCCACTCACTATGTCGCCACCGAAGAGCGGCTGCACGCTGCCGTCGGCGCCATCGAAGAGGAAATGCACCGGCGGCTCGCCGAGCTGGAACAGCAAGGCAAGCTGCTGGAGGCGCAACGTCTGCGGATGCGCACCGCCTACGACTTGGAGATGATCCGCGAAATCGGCACTTGCTCGGGGATCGAGAACTACAGCAGGCACCTCGACGGCCGGGAACCCGGTGAGGCCCCGTACACCCTGCTGGATTACTTCCCCGACGGCTACATAACCATCGTCGATGAATCACACGTAGCGGTGCCTCAGGTGCGCGGCCAGTACGAAGGAGACCGGAGCCGCAAAGAAGTGCTGGTGGAGCACGGCTTTCGCCTCCCGTCGGCGATGGACAACCGCCCGCTGCGTTTCGACGAATGGTTGGAGAAGGCCGGGCAGATCGTCTTCATGTCGGCGACACCGGGCCCATTCGAGTTGGAGCACTCTGTGAACCTTGTGCAACAGATCGTAAGGCCGACCGGACTGGTCGATCCCGAAGTGGTTGTACGGCCGACACGAGGCCAAATCGATGACCTGATGGAGGAGATCCGGCTGCGGGCGGAGCGTCAGCAACGGGTTCTCGTCACGACCCTCACCAAGAAGATGGCCGAGGATCTCACCGACTACCTGCTGGAGGCCGGTGTCAGGGCGCGGTACATGCATTCGGAGATAGACACCCTGGAGAGAGTGCAGATCCTGCGTCAGCTTCGCCTCGGTGACTTCGATGTGCTCGTCGGGATCAACCTGCTGCGGGAAGGCCTCGATCTGCCGGAGGTATCCCTGGTAGCGATACTCGATGCGGACAAGGAGGGCTTCCTGCGCTCCGAGACCAGCTTGGTGCAGACGATCGGCCGGGCGGCGCGCAACGTCGACGGTGAAGTGATCATGTACGCCGACGCCGTCACTCGTTCGATGCACAAGGCCATCGATGAAACCAACCGCAGGCGCCACCTGCAGATCGCCTACAACGAGGAACACGGCATCGATCCGCAGACCATTCGCAAGCGGGTCTCCGACATCCTCGAGCTGGTGCAGGCCGCCGGCGCGCCGGCGGCCGAACGGCGGCGGCGGGAAGTAGAGACGCGCCCCGCGCTCGACATGCCGGTCGAGGATTTGGGAAGACTCATCCAGAGTCTCGAAGACGAGATGCGGGAGGCGGCCCGCGAACTCCGCTTCGAATACGCCGCCCGGTTGCGCGACGAGATAGCCGAGCTGCGGCGCGAGCTTCGCGAGCTTGCAGAGGCGACCCGTTGACGCAGTGCGGAACGTGCCCACCGCAGCCTGTCCGCCCATCGCTAAGGTGGCGCATCCTGTAGTTACGTCGAGGTAGTTCGTGGCGTCCGACTCGATAGTCGTCAAAGGCGCCCGGGAGCACAACCTCAAAGACCTCACCGTCGAGCTGCCCCGGGATCGTCTCATCGTGTTCACCGGCCTTTCGGGATCCGGCAAGTCTTCGCTCGCCTTCGACACCATCTACGCCGAAGGACAACGTCGCTACGTGGAGAGCCTGTCGGCATACGCCCGCCAGTTCCTCGGCCAGATGGAGAAGCCGGACGTCGACTTCATCGAAGGGCTGTCGCCGGCCATCTCCATCGATCAGAAGACGGCGAGTCGCAACCCCCGCTCCACGGTGGGCACCGTGACCGAGATCCACGACTACCTGCGGCTGCTGTACTCGCGCGTCGGTGTGCCCCATTGTCCCCGCTGCGGTCGCGTCGTCGCCCGCCAAACGCCACAGCAGATCGTCGACCGGGTTCTCGAGTTGGACGAAGGTACCCGCTTCCAGGTGCTGGCGCCCATCGTGCGGGGACGCAAGGGGGAGTACGAGGTGATGCTCGCCGAGCTGTCCCGGGAAGGCTTCAGCAGGGCCCGTATCGACGGTGAGGTGCAGGACCTGACCGAAGAGATACGTCTCGACCGCTACTACCAGCACACCATCGAAGTCGTAGTGGACCGATTGATAGCGGGAGACGGCATCGCACGCCGTCTTGCCGATTCGATGGAGACTGCTCTTCATCTGGCGGAAGGTGTTGCCGTAATCGACGTTGTCGACGGGCCCAACCTCACCTTCAGCCAGCATCTCGCCTGCGACCATTGCGGGCTGTCCTTCGAGGAGCTGCAGCCGAGGAATTTTTCGTTCAACAGCCCATACGGTGCCTGTTCGGAATGCAGCGGCTTGGGAACCAAGCTGCGGGTCGACGCCGATCTCGTCGTGCCCGACACTGAAAAATCGATAGCCGACGGTGCCTTGGCGCCGTGGGGGCGCAGCGACCGGGCCACCTACTACCACCGCATCTTGGAGGCATTGGCCGCCGAACTGGACTTCGACCTGACCGTGCCTTGGGAGGAGCTGTCTCCTGAAACTCGCGATGCCGTGCTCAACGGGACGGGGGACCGGATCATCACCGTCACCTACACCAACCGGTTCAACCGCCGCCGGCGTTACAACGCCGCATACGAGGGAATCCTCGCCCTGTTGCAGCGGCGTCACACGGACACTGAATCCGACGCCGCGTCGGACTTCTACCGCAGCTTCATGCGTGAGATCCCGTGTGAGGTCTGCGGAGGTGGCAGGCTCAACGATGTCAGCCTGGCGGTCACCGTCGGCGGGCGCAACATCTACGAGCTGTCGCAGACATCGCTGCGCGACACCTACGAGTTTCTCGACCGGCTCGAGCTGGGGAAGAGGGACGCCCACATCGCCGCCCAGGTGTTGAAAGAGCTGGCGGCCAGGCTCGGTTTCCTCCTCGACGTGGGTCTCGACTACCTGACGTTGTACCGCAGCGCGGCCACCCTGGCCGGCGGGGAGGCGCAGCGCATCCGGCTGGCGACCCAGATCGGTTCGGGTCTGGTCGGTGTGCTGTACATCCTCGACGAGCCCTCCATCGGGCTACATCAGCGTGACAACCGGCGGCTCATCGAAACCCTCGTCAAGCTGCGGGACCTGGGCAACACCCTGATCGTCGTCGAACACGACGAGGAGACCATCCGCACCGCGGATCACATCGTCGACATCGGGCCGGGAGCCGGCGAACACGGAGGGCGCATAGTCGCAGAAGGCACTTTGGCCGCCGTGACGGCCGAACCGGCATCGATAACGGGCGACTTCTTGGCGGGACGACGGTCGATTCCGGTGCCGGAGATGAGGCGGTCGGGGAACGGCAAGGCTGTGGTTGTGCGCGGCGCCGCGGAGCACAACCTGCGTGGCATCGACGTCCGTTTCCCCCTGGGTGTGTTCACCGCCGTCACCGGCGTTTCGGGAAGCGGGAAATCCACCCTGGTGGAGGAGATCCTGTCGCGGGGTTTGCATCATCAGATTCACAGATCGCGCCAGGTCGCGGGAAGACATAAGGGAATCGACGGTGTGGAGAACATCGACAAGGTGATCAACATCGACCAGTCGCCCATCGGACGTACCCCCCGATCCAACGCCGCCACCTATACCAAGGTCTTCGATCGCATACGCGAGCTGTTCGCCTCGACCCAGGAAGCCCGCACCCGGGGGTACAAGCCGGGGCGTTTCAGCTTCAATGTAAAGGGGGGGCGGTGTGAAGCGTGCAAGGGTGACGGCACCATCAAGATCGAGATGCATTTCCTGCCCGACGTGTACATCCGCTGTGAGGTATGCAAGGGCCGCCGCTACCAGCGGGACACCTTGGAGATTCTGTGGAAGGGTCACAACGTCGCCGACGTGCTCGGCATGTCGGTGTCCGCGGCGCTGGCCTTCTTCGAGCATCAACCCCGCATCGCCCGTGTGTTGCAAACCCTCCACGACGTCGGTTTGGGTTATGTCAGGCTGGGCCAGCCGGCGCCCACCCTGTCGGGCGGGGAGGCGCAGCGGGTCAAGCTGTCATCCGAACTCGGTAAGCGCTCCACCGGAAGGACCTTCTACATACTCGACGAGCCGACGACCGGGCTCCACTTCGAAGATGTGCGCAGGCTGCTCGACGTGCTGCACAGGCTGGTCGACGCGGGCAACACGGTCGTCGTCATCGAGCACAATCTCGACATCGTGAAGTCGGCCGACTGGATAGTCGACCTGGGTCCCGAAGGAGGCGATGAGGGAGGTGCGGTCGTCGCCTGCGGCACGCCGGAGCAGGTGGCTGCTGTGTCACAGAGCTACACGGGCAAGTTCCTCAGGGAGATGCTGCCGTAGCCGACTGGGACCAGCTCGCGCCGTGGTGGACCGACCAGGTTGCCGCCGACCCTGCTCATGCTGAGGAGGTGGTGCCTTTGCTCGAGGAGACGCTGCAGCCTGTCCGCGGTGCTCGCTACCTCGACCTGGGTTGCGGAGAAGGCACCGTGGGGCGGCGCGTCGGCGAACACGGCTCCTCGGTCGTGGGCTGCGACTCGAGCGCGGGGCTGCTGGCGCGTCTGGATGGCTTCCCCGCCGTGCTGGCCCGGCTTCCCGATCTGGGTTGGGTCCGCCCGGCGAGCTTTGACGGCGCATACGCGGTACTGGTCCTGGAGCATCTGCAGGATGCAGCCGATCTGTTCACCTCCGTCCGCCGTTGCGTGCTACCCGGGGGCGTGCTGGCGGTGGTTGTGAACCATCCGGTGTTCACCGCCCCCGGGGCGGGGCCGGTGATCTCCGCAGAGGGGGAAGCTCTGTGGCAGTGGGGAACCTACCTGCTGGAGGGCATCACCCGTGAACCGGCGGGAGACCACCGCGTCGAGTTCCATCACCGCCCGCTCGGCATGCTGCTGGCTGCGGCGGCAAGGGGCGGCTGGGTGCTGCGCACATTGGCCGAACAGCCCGGGGGGCTGGCGGGCGCGGCCCGAGATCCGGTGCTGGCGTCGCAGCGGCACATCCCGCGCCTCGCCGGGATTCGCTGGACCGCGGCATGATGTCCGCGACGGCGACCCCTGCCGCCGCCGGGGAAATCCCCGGTGGGCTCCAATCCGCTGGCTAACTTGCTGGCAGTCCTGGCTTTCGGGGAGGGGATCCGTGAGACGTGTTCGGGCTGTCGCGGTGGCAGGTGCCGCCGTCGTCGCCATGGTGGCGTCTCCGGCCACCGCCCAAAACTACGACCACCTCAGCGACTCGCTGCAGTCCGACTTCGGTTTCACCGACCACGACTCCCAACTCGTGGTCGATACCTCGCGAACGCTCGGCGACGTCCAGATGTACGGGTTCGGTGACGACCCGACACGGCCGCCGACACTGTCAGCAGACGAGGTTCCCTACGCAGTGCCGCTGGGGATAGGGCTGGACACCGTCATGTGGGCCGACGAGGGCCTGCTTCCTCCGGTACCGGATCAAGCCCAGATAGTCGGAGACGACCTGTGGATCCCCGGCCCCGCCGGGCCGCCGCAGGTCGGACGTCCCTACATGATGTACCACGGCGTCATGGGGGGAGACATTCCCCTCGACTGCGATCGCAACATCAACTTCGGCTTCCCCACCTCTGTGGAAGGCCAGGAAGGCTGGGTGTCGTCGTTCCTCGGTGATACCTGGCAGGGCGGGTCGGTCATCCCGTTTGTCACTTGTGACCCGACCTCGGGGTGGGGTTTCGGGGTCTCGCAGGTGTTTGCCGGTAACCGCCTAGAGTCCCGCAACGACGTCACCGGCTTCGCCTATGTCGGCAGGGACACGTTCGTGCTCGGCTTCGAACGCGACCCGGTGTTTTTCGGCCCGGTTGATGGGAATGTCGGCTACGGCTGGGCGGGGGATGTCGGTGACGCCGTCTTCGGCCCAGAGTCGATACGCCTGGTGACGGCATGGCCGGGACAGCCCATGGACGGGCCGTTTCCAGCCGCCCAGCCGGAACGCACCATCAACCCTGGTTTCGACGGCCTGTTCGACATAGTCGACATCTGGCCGATCGTGGCGCCCGACGGCTCCATCTGGCTGGATTTGCAGACCGCAGAGCCATGGCCCATGACACCTCCGGACGACCGTTATTTCTCACAGTTCATCCAGTGGGGAGTGGCCTATCAGGGTGACGACACCGGGGGGGCGTTCTTCGGCTGGCAGATACATGCCGGCGAGGAGGAGCTGTTCGGCAGCGGGCCGCAAGGGCCACTGACTCCCGAGCTGTACATCATGGACGACGGGTCACTGATGACCCGCACCCATCTCACATACACCGAGGGCGACGACCACAGCATCACGATCCAGACAGACGGGGGTTACCTGCCCACCGAGGACGGCCAGTTCTTCGGCACCAACAACCGGCTCACCTTCGGCCCTGCCGACCTGATCATGGACGAACCGCTGCGTCACGACGGCGGGTTCCCGGTGTACGACTTCGCCACAGGAAACCCGGTGGAGCCGCCGACAACCACGACTACGACCACCGAAGCGGTAGTGACCGAAACCAGCCGGCCTGCCGCTGGCACTGAGACCACCACGACTCAGTCGGCGGCGTCGGAGGGCACGGGCGCCATCGTGCAAGCATACGTGGAGACACCACTCTGCACCAAC
>CAZIEQ010000093.1:0-8462 GCA_964538725.1 uncultured Acidimicrobiia bacterium
TCACAGGCACGGAGTATCGTCTGGCGGGTGAGGTGGTCAGGATTGCGGCGGCGGAGGCGGTGGGCGTCGCGCCGGGCACCGACAACGAGCGATGTGGGTGCGCATTTGATGGCCTCGAGGATCTCGTCGCGGGCCCACATGATTCGCCTGTTGTTGGATGTGCAATAGACACCGGCATCGACCGCCAATCGCAGCCCGGCCTGGAAGCATCGATCCGCCACATCGTCGTCGGTGTTCACCAGGTTTTCGCCATCGAAGCGAAGCTCGTACTCGTCGACGAGCTCCCTCGTTCTGGTGGCGACGACGTTCATGTCGAATTCCTTTTCGTCCATTACCGGACCGGTCTCCATACGGTCCAAGATGTCCATCAAGCGGCCTGCATTACGCATGACTTGCTCCTCTCGTCTCCGCCCCTGAGACATCCTGCGCCGAGGCCTCTGCTTTCACCCGGCACCAACGATTCCGCGGGCCGCGTCGACCGCTTCGGCTGCGTCTTTGCCGTAGCCATCCGCACCGACTTCATCTGCCCAGTCCGCCGTCACCGGACCACCGCCGAGCATGACGCTGAACTGCTCGTTCCTGCCGGTGGCGTCAAGCACGGCAAGCACATCCTTCATGTACGGCAGCGACGTCGTCAGCAGGCTCGAGATGGCGATGATGTCCGCCTCCTCGCTGCGGGCGGTCTTCAGGAAGTCCTGTGGGGAGACGTCGGTCCCCAGGTCGATGACCTCGAAGCCATTGACCTCAAGCATCACGGCCACCATGTTCTTGCCGATGTCATGCACGTCGCCGGCTGCCGTGCCGATGACGATTTTCCCAAGCGCCATCGAGCCTGCCTGCTGTGCTTCGAGCACCGGCTCGAGAACACCGAAGACGGCCTTGGCCGCATCGGCCGCCACGATCATCTCTGGCAGGAAGATCTCCAAACGGCCAAACTGGTCCCCGATGTCCTTGAGAACCGGCACGACGCAAGAGTCGAAGATCTCTTGGGGGGACACGCCGGCATCCACAGCTTGTCGGGCGAGCGCCGCTGCCTCCTCGTCGTCGCCGGTGCGGATCGCTCCAGCCAACGAGTCTCGTATTGGATCGAATGCACTCAGCACCGGCGCTCCTCATCCTTCGTGACGAGGTCAAGCTGTCTCATGGACGGCCGCCATCCGGTCGACGGTGATCCGGACGCAATCGGGAGGGAAACAGCCTTGGACACACCGAGGAATTCACCGTCGGTATCCAGCATGTCTCCAGTTCGCGACCGACGAAGGGAACCTCGGCGTTGCGGTCGAAGAGGACCGGCGCCGCCGCTGATTCGCCCGCGTGGATCCCCGCCCTCCGCTGGCGGAGAACCTTGCGGTACAGCAGCGACCTCACCGCCCGGGTCGAAATCGGTGTGAGAGTGCGCTCCCCCTGCTGAAGGAAGAAGCCTCGAAAAAGGTGAATACGCAGCGGCTCCATCTCAAGGAAATCTAGCCAGAAAGTTGACGATCCGGCATCCGGCCCAAGTGCTCACCATCGCCGTCGCCGGACAGGTGGTCCGCGGCATAATGGAGCATCGACGGGGAGAACCGTGCCGGACCTGGCAGACGAGATCAACACCCACTACACGGTGGACGTCGACGAGGACCGCCGGATCAGAACCGGTCTGGGACAGCTCGAGCTGCTCCGCACACAGGAGATCATCCGCGGGAACCTGCCGGCAAGCCCGCAGCGGATCCTCGATGTCGGAGGAGGCACCGGTGTGCATGCCGAGTGGCTGTTGGCCGACGGGCATCGGGTGGATCTCGTCGAGCCAGTGCAGCGGCACGTAACCCATGCCGCCGCCCGGCTGGGCTCCAACTCTTCGTTCACCGCCGTCTTGGGAGACGTCCGGTCTCTGCAGTTCATCGATTCTGTGTTCGATGCCGTCCTACTCCTGGGACCGCTCTATCACCTGGTCGAGCGCAGCGACCGCATGCAGGCTTGGAGCGAAGTGCGGCGAGTGGTGAAACCTTGCGGAGTGGTATTCGCCGCGGCGATCTCGCGGTTCGCCTCATTGTTCGACGGTCTCGCCAATGAATGGCTGTTCGAGCCTGAGTTTCGCACCATCGTCGACCTCGACTATTCCGCCGGCGCCCATCGAAACCCCCACCGGCGCCCGGGATGGTTCACCACCGCCTATTTCCACCGTCCCGAAGAGCTCCGCATCGAGGCCGAAGAGGCCGGCCTCACGGTGCGTGAGCTCATCGGGGTGGAGGGGCTGGCCGGATGGCTGCAACACCTGGAGGGGCGTTGGGAGGACACAGATGACCGCAGCGTGATCATCGACGCTGCCCGCCGCATCGGCAACGAGCCGAGCCTGCTCGGACTCAGTGCCCATATTCTTGCCGTCACCGTCGAACCCGCCGTGTAGGAGGCAATCGACACCGGCGGAAGGGGGATCTGCCGGCGGCCATCGCCCGCTCCTCGAACATCGCACCAGCGATCGCAGTCATTGCCCATAACGCCCTGTCCCCAACTGGGACCAGGCGCCGCTGCCGAGCTGCGACGCATGCCCGACGGGAGGCCGAGTCCGTGATGTGATTCGACGTCGGTGCGGCAGCCGTCGTCGGTGCCGGTGATGTCGCCGCCGGTGGCGAGGGTGAAGTCGCGGCTCGACATGCAGGCACAGGCTCGGTCGTTTTGCTCAGTGAAAGCCCAGGGGCTGCGGTGCCGGCTGAAGCGACCGTGGATGTCACCTCTTCGGCTTTGGGCGGACCCTGGGGCATGTAACGTTTGGGGGATCATCGCAACCGGCAACGTCCCCGCCTCGGCCGTTGCGACGCTGGCGGCTGTGGCTCTGGTCGCGGCAGCCTGCGGGGCTGACTCGCCCTCCGAAAGGCCATTGCCGATTTCCACCTTCAGCATCACCACGACCACGAGACCCCCACCGCGGAGCACGACGACCACGTCGCTTCCACCGGCGAGCACCACGATCACGACGACGATGCCTGCTTCGGACCCGATGCTGATTGGTGCGGGTGACATCGCTGACGCGAACCCGTTCGATTCGCAAACCGCAGAGCTGATTGCCGCGTTCGGGAATGCGACGGTGTTTACCACGGAGGATCATGTATATCCGGACGGCACGGCGGAGGAGTTCGCCGCCGACTACGACCCGACGTGGGGGGTGTTCAAAGAACGCACCCGGCCCTCGATTGGCAACCACGACGACCACGTCGCAGGAGCGGGCCCGTACTTCGAATACTTCGGTGATAACGCCGGCACGCCCGGTGAGGGTTGGTATTCCTACGACCTGGCGTCCTGGCACGTCATTGTTCTCAACTCTGAGTGTGACAACACCGGTTTTGAGTCGTGTGACGCGCAGACCGTGTGGCTGGAGGCCGACCTGACTGCGAATGGGCAGAGATGCATGCTGGCGTATTGGCACAAGCCTGTGTTCAACAGTGGCCGCCATGCCGACGGTTACACGTCGTTCGCGGACGAGTGGGAGGTGCTGGACACGGCAGGTGTCGATGTGGCGGTGAACGGCCACGATCACAACTACCAGCGATACGCGTCGCAAGGAGCCTCGGGGATAGCGAAGCCAGCGGGCATGAGAGAGTTCGTGGTGGGCACCGGTGGTGCAGGCCTCTATGAACAGACAGTGTCGCTCGCGAACCTGGAGCAGTTCTACGAGGGCCACGGCGTGCTCAAGCTCGACCTGAGACCCACCAGCTACGACTGGATGTTCCTCTCGATCGACGGTTCATACACCGACAGTGGCACGGCCACGTGCGACGACGCGTAACCCATCGCCTTTGCCGTTCAACATCAGAGTCGACACACACACCCATCGCACTCTGAGACCCGTCCTCGACCGATCACGATCCGGTGGGTCTCGTGGCCGTCGAGGCAGCTTGTGAGCTGGTGGACACTCCACGGGTAGACGGCAACCGGAGCTACTCAGGTCGGGTGCGAGCCGTCTCGACCAGGAACCGCTCGTCCTCACCCGTGATCCGGCCTGGAGGTCCACCGCCCACCGAGTGTCCGACAGTCCAGGCCCATCTCGTTGATCCGAAGTGCGGCTGCCCTCGGAGGCTGTGCGGGGTGATCGAGCCTTCAACCGGTCTGGTTGTGCAGGTACGACTCGATCGCTTCGGACCAGTGGCGCATCATCTCCTCGAACTGCGCAGGCGCATAGGCGTCGAGGCCACTGGAGTCGCGGTCGCCGATGAGGGTCATGTCGTACGACACCTTGACAGTGCTGTGACCCGGCCGCGTGTCGACGCACAGAACGCTCACAGTCCCGGCGTGGTGCCCCGGTGTGACGCGGGCATACGTGGCCGAGCTGTGGGATCGACTGATCTCGACGATCACCCAAATCGTCTCTGTGCCGTGCGCTGCCGTCGTGAAGACGGTCCCCGGCGTCTCGCTTGGCTCACCGGTCCCGTATTGGGGACTCCACCCCGGCGACCATGCCCGCTCCCCCTCAGGTGTGAACAGCCAGATCGCGTCGGCCGCAGGCAACGGCACGTCGAACCGGCTCGATGAGGCCCTCCTCACGTCGTGTCCATTCCTTCTCGGCTATGGCATCCTGGTAGACCACGATGCCCTGGGCCATCCTGCGAGCGGGGCAACCGACAAGCGACGCACAGGCCCCCTCCGACCTACGCGCTGCCGAGCACCCTACTGGCGCACCTCCCGACCTGGTGGGTGTCGGTTGGATCAGGTGAGCGGGGCGGCTCTGCGTCGACCATCAGGAACTTCCGACACTGAGCAAGGTCGGCTTGGACGACGTGGAAGCCGGAAGCCTCCGGTACCCGGGTGTGCTGGGTGCCGGGTTCGCGTGGCACGTCGTTGCGTCACCGCTTTCGCGTCACGAAGCCAGGGCTGCACCACAGGTCCGGCAGATGGGGGCAGGCTCAGGGGAGCCCAATGGGTAGGACCGGGGAGCATCAAGTGAGGGTCGTTGAAGCTGCGGACGGCAGTGTCAACACGAGGGCCCATCCCCTCTGGTCCCGTTCGAAGTGCAGCCGCGCGCCGCTCAACCCGGCCAGCACCCTGGCATGGGCAAGACCCAGCCGAAAACCCATGTCCCTGGGCATGACGTACCTCTTCGCCTGGTGGTTCGCCATATCGAAGAGATCCTCCGAAAGCAGTCCGGGTTCAGGGCCGGGCCCGGCGTCGGAGATCCGCATCAGCACGGCATCGGCCCCCGGCTCCCAGCGGATGGTTAGCGGCGGCTGCCCGAAGCGTCTCCCGTTGCGGAGCAGCTCGAAGATGACCTGGGACAGACTCGAAGGGTGACAGCGGACGACAGTATGCGGGTCGCCGCTCAGCTCAACCGGCTCGAGAAGGGTCGGATCGAGCTTGGCGGTCCTCTCCATGATCTCGGAGATCGTTGCCTCCTCCAGCTCCGGCTGCGCCTCCCTCTCCAGACGAAAGAGCATCGTCATCCGATCGAAGAGGCCCTGGAGACGAAGGGCGGCATCGAGAATCTCCCGGGCGGCGTCCTCGAGCTGGCCTGGAGGCACCGCACCCTCGAGGATCATCGACGCGTAGCCGATGATCGGGGTCAGCGGGGTCCGGAACTGGTGAGCCGTGGCCTCCAAGAAGCGTCGTCTCGACTCGCCGAAGGTGACCTGTGAGGTGACGTCCTCGCCGCAGAGGACCACACCCTGGCCGCCGAGGCGGTCGGGACGGTAGGGAACCGCGATGATGCGCAGGTACCGGGTACCCGAAGGCAGCTCGAATCGCCGCAGCTCCGGCCCCACCTGCCGCTCCTCATCGAGGACCCTCTCGATCATCGGTTCCGGCTCCGCCAGCTCGCCGGTCGGGGTCACCGCCGAGGTCGGAATCGAGTCGATCACCTGTCCGACCGGCCGGTAGAGGAAGTCGACGCCGGCGAGCAGGCTGCGGGCAGCCCGGTTGGCGTACCGGATCCGCATCGGATCCCCGGCGGCGACGACCACGAGCTGAGGCAGATCCTCGAAGACCTCCCCCAGCGGAAGGCTGGGGGTGCCCATCAGCTCTACTTCAGGCTTGGGTATCTGTTTCGGATCTCCGCTGGAGGCCCGAACCTCAACCGCCCATATTGCCGATGGACGCCACGGCCGGAACAACGGTGACGGCCAGGACCGTGACGACAGTCACAGCAAACATGACGAGGCGACGCATGAGAGAACCTTCCTGTCGAATTGCCCGTACACCACAGACTGTGAGGATCCCCTGTCTCCAGGGTGTCTCAGTCCCACGGTTGGCAACCGCGACCTTGCGCTCAGCGTCTCAGGCGGTCCGGGTCCCCCGAGTGTGGACGGCGCGGCCCTCGTCACGGAGGGCGGCCAGGTCTCGACGCACCGTGGATGAGCTGACCCCCAGCACGTCGGCAAGGTGATCGACGGTAGGGGACGCTCTCTGGGCCCCGGCCTCCTCGAGAAGTCGGAGCAGCCTGTACCGCCGCCGTTGTCCCCGATCAGTGATCTCTTCGTCCGCCGGATCCTCCACGGTCCAGTGAACCTCCCGCCACTCCTCCCCCCTGAGAGGACGGCCGGTGGGAGCACCAGCCTCCGGCAGCCACACGAGGATCCGCCGCGGTTGCAGGCCCGTCCAGGCAGCCTCGATGGCCCGGTGCTCGGGGAGGGCAAGGGCCTGGTCTCGTTCCTCCTCGGTAAGACCGGCCAACGCCGAGTGGAGGCGGAAGTGGGCGGCCTCGAGCGCCTCTCGGGCTTCGTCGCCACGACCAAGGGCACGAAGCGCCTGGTGATGGCGGAAGTGGACGAGGTAGGGCCGTTCCACCCCCGGACGCAGTCCCTCTACGGCTCTGGCCGTCGTGTCGAGGGCGGTGTCGACATCACCCCGCGCCAGTAGCACTGCTCCCCGGATGGATGCCAGCTCCACCGCCAGGTTGGTAAGGCCCGCCTCGGAACAGATGAGATCGGCCCGATCCAAAGACCCCAGGGCATCGTCGGTGTCCCCCACCTCCACTTCCAAGAGGGCAAGAGATCTCCAGTGTTGCGCCTCGAACCATCGGTGTTCTGCGGTGTCCAGCTCGCCGATGCTTGCCACCAGGTGACGACGGGCCTCTTCCATCCGGCCGCTGCGCTTTTCGATACCTGCCAGCGTGTCCAGACACTGGGCCACCCGCGTCGGGTCGCCGATATCCTTGAAGTAGCTGAGGGCCTCCCTGGCCTCCCGGCCGGCCCGCTCATCGTCTCCCACCACCGTGTGGCGCACCGAGGCGGCGTTGGCGAGGACTGTGGCCCGCCCCCGCCGATGACGGGAAGCTTCGAAAACGTCGGTGGCCTCTTCGTAACGCCGCAGCGCTTGCCCGACCCGACCTTGGACATAGAGCACATTGCCCAGGTCGACCAGGTTCACCCCTTCCCCGTGGCGGTACCCGATCTCCCGGCAAACCTCCAAGCCACGGTGATAGAGGGATTCCGCCTCGGCGACGTCTCCCTGTTCCATCGCGCCCGCCCCGAGGACGACGAGCACCTCGGTTTCCCCGCGACGATCGGCCAGTTTCTGGTAGATGGCAAGTGCGGCCGACAGATGCTCCTCTCCCTCCTCATACCGCTGCAACTCGGTCAGCGTGTTCCCCAGCGCGGCCCGGGTCTCCGCCGTCGCCTGCAGATCGTCGACGTCCACAGCAACCGCCCTTTCGAGGATGGGTATCGCCGCCGCCGCCTTTCCCGACAGACGGAGGCACATCCCCAAAGCGACCAGGGCACCTGCCTCCAGCTTGCCGCCTCCGAGATCCTCTGCCAGCGAAACCGAGCGTCGCGCCGCTTCCACCGCTTCCTCGAACCGATCGGTATGTCCGAGGAGCCACGCCCGGCGCCGCTCCACCTCGGCGGTCCGGTCGGGACGCTGAACCGCGGCGGCCCTCATACGGTCCAGGGCGGCACCCTGCTCATCCCGTCTTCCCAGGATGTCGAGGGCTTCCTCCTGCCATGCCACTATGTCGAACACCTCATCGAGAGGCCAGTCGGCAGCCCGGGCAGCCTCCTCTGCGGCTATGTAGTGCTCGAGGGCGGTCTCGTAGGCGTGCAGCCTGCGGGCCCGCTGTGCGGCGGTGATCATGAAGCGGGCAGCGCGATCGGGTGTCCCGCCTTCCCGATTGTGGCGGGCAAGCTCCGCCACATCCTCAGATCCCAACGACTCCAGCACCTCGGCTGCCCGGCGATGGAGCTCCCGGCGCCGGTCCGGGTCGACGCTCTCATAGACGACCCAGCGGATCTGCTCGTGACGGAAGCGGTAACCATCCCCCTCCTCGACGAGGAGTCGACGGTGCAGCAGCTCATCGAGAGCGTCGACGACATCGGGGCGATCCGTATCCGCCACCTGGACGAGAATCTCCAGGCGGACGTCCGACGCGAACACCGACGCTGCCCCGAGCACCGCCCCGGTCTCCGGCGGAAGGAGTGAGACCCGGCCGAGGATCACCCGTCTCACCCGGCCGCCGACGAGATCACGGGGCCGGCTGCCGAAGAGAGTCTCCACGGAAG
>CAZIEQ010000094.1:0-8340 GCA_964538725.1 uncultured Acidimicrobiia bacterium
GCAAACCCGATGAACCACACATCGGGAGCAGTTCCGTCACCTGCAGTGGCAGTGCCGGTCTTGCCTGCCACGTCGACTCCGGGAATGGCGGCCGCCGTTCCTGTTCCCTCTGAGATGACTCGTTGCATCATCACGGTGATCTGGGCTGCGATGGCTGCGTCCAGCGGCCGCCGCCACACTCGGGGTGCGGTCGACCTGGTGACGCGTCCGTTGGCATCGAAGATGTCGGCGATCAGGTGGGGTTCCATGATCCTTCCTCCGTTGGCGATGGCGGCAGCTACGAGTGCCATCTGCAGGGGAGTCGCTTGCAGGTCATGCTGGCCGATGGCGGTCTGGGCGCGCGCCGCGGCGTCGGCATCGAGATCCGTGCCTGCAGTGACCACTGAAGCCAGCAGAGGGAGTTCGAAGGGAGGCTCCATGCCGAACCCGAAGGCTTCAGCCATATCTTCGAGCTTGCCGCCCAGGTCGATGCCGAGAGCGGCAAACACGGTGTTGCACGAGCGGGCGAACGCAGTCGCCAGATCCACTGTGTCTCCGAGGGTGCAGGGCTTGTCGTCTGTGTTGGCGATCACCGTTCCGGATCCCGGCAGTTGCAGCGACGCGACGTCGGGGACTTGAGATCGGGCGGCGACCACGTTGGAGTCGAGTGCCGCTGCGGTGGTTACCACTTTGAAGGTTGATCCGGGAGGGTAGGAGGCCTGCAGGGCCCGGTTGAGCAGCGGAAGGTCGGGGTTGCTTTCAAGCTGGCGTCCTGCGGCTGCAGCGGCGGGCCCAAGGATTGTGTTGGGGTCGAAGGAGGGCCCCGACACCATGGCGAGCACCGCCCCCGATGAGGGGTCTATGGCCACCACAGCCCCTCGCCGGTCGCCCAGCGCAGCAGTAGCCGCCGCTTGGAGCTCACCGTCGATGGTGAGGCGGATGCCGAGGGCACGGGTATCCTTGCCGGTGAGCGCGTCGAGGACGCCCGACAGGGTGGCGTTGCGATCCGAGCGCAGGGTGCCGTCGGCTGCGGCCTCCAGTCCGCTGTTGGAGAACAGGTACGACGTGTAGCCGACGACATGGGCGTACCGGCTGCCGAGGGGATAGCGCCGCCGGAACAACCGTGGATTGTCGGGGTCCGGTTCGGAAAATGCGACGATCTGACCGTCGGCTGTGATGATGGAACCTCGCTCCGATCCCAGCCTGTCGAGCACTAGACGTACGTTGCGGGGGTCGGAGCGGTACCCGGGCCCGGCCACCAGTTGCGTGTTGGAGAGGGCGACGAGCAGCACCAGCCAGGCGATCCCGCCGGCAACGATTAGGCGTCGCAGCGGCTGATTCACCGCGCCTCCTCGTGGGAGATGGCAGCCAGCAGGGCGATCGACAGGATGGAGGCGCCCAATGACGAGCCACCGTATGAAAGGAATGGGAGCGTCAACCCGGTGAGGGGAAACAGGCGGACGATCCCTCCCACGATCAACAGAACCTGGATGCAGAGCGACGACGCGATACCGGCGGCGAGCAGCTTGCGGTACAGGTTCCGCGAGCGCAGCGCGATACCGAAGGCTGCTGTGATCAACACGGCGAATGCGGTGAGCACCGCCACTGCTCCGAAGTATCCCAGTTCTTCACCGACGGCGGCGAAGATGAAGTCCGAATGCGCGGCCGGTATCAGGTTGGGACGGCCGACACCGAGTCCAGACCCGGCCAGGCTGCCGCTTCCCAGAGCAAACAATCCCTGGGCAGTCTGGAACCCGCCCCCGAGGTAGTCGGCGAAGGGATGCAGCCATGCGGAGACCCGATTGTGAACATGGTCGAAGAAGCCGTAGGCGGCAAGACCGCCGATGATCAAGGCGAGGGCCCCCGCGGCCGGATATGCAATGCGGTCGGTAGCGACGTAAACCATGGCGAGGAAGATGGCGAATAGGAGGGCCGCTGCCCCCAGATCCCGCAGGTAGATGAGAATCCACGCCGAGGTGCCGGCGGCGACGGCCAGCGGTATCAACTGGCGGGGCTGGGGAATGTGGAGCGGACCGATGCGGCGGCTCATGACACGCAACGAGTGGTGGCGTTCGGCGAGGTAGGAGGCGAGAAAGATGATTACCGCGAGACGGGCAGGCTCCCCCGGCTGGAAGGCAACGCTCAGATCGCCGAGCCGGACACGCACCCACATCCGGACGCCGTTGATCTCCACTCCTCCCACCGGCCATGAACCGGGCAGCAAGGGCAAGGCGAGAAGGATCAGCCCGGCCAGGAGGATCGACCACCGGTAGCGATTGAGTGTGGCCGTTCCCACCAGGCGCAGCCACCAGGTGGCCGCCGCCGCGGCGGCGGCGGCGATGAGCAGCCATCTCAGCTGGGCACCGCCGAGGGATTCGTCGATGCGCCCTACCTCGACGATTCCGACCATCGTCAGTAGCGACACTGGTGGCAGCAGGAATGGGTTGGCACGGGGAAGCCAACGTCGCAGCGCGACGTGAAGGATCCCGAACCCGGCTGCTGTGCCTGCCATGGCTAGAGGTACTCGCAACGTGAGAGCGGACTCGACGGCCAGGTCGACCATCGCAGTACCGAGGCCGGCGAGCGCGACTGATACGGCCAGCAGCCCCGCTTCGGCGGTGCGGGTCATCCGACTATGTCTATGACAACCACCGACACGTTGTCGTGGCCACCGGCCGCGTTGGCGGCCGCAACCAGATCCCGCGCAGTCGCTTGCGGGTCGTCGCCTCCGGCGAGGATGGCGGAGATGCGTCGGTCGTCGATCATTCCGCTGAGGCCGTCGGAGCACAGCAGGAATCGGTCGCCTACGGACAGCTCTGCTTGTACCGAGTCCACCTGTACACGGCTGTCCAATCCCACCGCGCGGGTCAGCAGGTTTCGGTACTGGTGACCGAAGGCTTCGGCGGCGGGTATCTGGCCGTTGGCGACCATTTCGGCAACAACCGTGTGGTCGTTGGTGAGGGCGGAAAGTACGCCGTCGTGGAGCAGGTAGGCGCGGGAATCGCCCACGTGGCCGATGTCGACAACACCGTCGCCGAGCACCGCAAGGGTGAGTGTGGTACCCATGCCTGCGAGCTCTGGGTCGGCTGCGGCTCGTCGTGCGACGGCAGCGTTGGCTGCCGTGATCCTCTCCACAGGAGGGCCGTCGTGCTCCAGCGAGGTAGTCATGGCGAGGTCCGATGCGACCTCACCCGCTGCATGTCCGCCCATGCCGTCGGCGACCGCGGCGATCATCGTCACGTCGCTTTCACCGCTCGACACTGGGTGGATGACGTCCTCGTTGCCCTCACGCAGGAGGCCGATGTGGGACAACCCGGACCAGCGGTATTTCATCGTACCTCCATGATGGTCCTCCCGACCTGGACGATGTCACCCTTGGCCACCAACACCGGCTCGGAGATGCGACGCCCGTTCAGGTATGTGCCGTTGGTGCTTCCGAGGTCCTGCAAAACGATCTTCTCCTCTTCGGGAGTGAAACGTAGGTGGAGGTCTGATGCAAAGCCGTCATGCAATACGACGTCGGCCTGATCGCTGCGGCCGAAGACGACCGCCGACCGTACTGGAACCCGAGTGCCGCGCTGGCTTGCAGAGGTAACGAAGACGATCTCCGCTCCCGGCCGTCTGCGGTGGATACCGACCCCGGCGTGGGTTGCCAGGGAACGCGCCACGCGGAATAGAACGATGTACAGCAGCGCCAGAAACACCAGTTTGAGCGCGTTGAGGAACAGAGCGGGCACGTCACGTCACGGAGAAGGTGAATGAGACCGGGCCGGCACCAACGACGTCACCGTCGTGGACATCGACAGCCTCTTCGATGCGCTGTCCGTTGAGGAAGGTCCCGTTGGAGGAACCGAGATCGGCCAGCCACGTCCCCGTTCCTTCTCTCCACAGGACGGCATGACGGCGGGAGACAGATGGTTCTTCGAGCTTGACGTCGCAGCGCCTGCCTCGGCCGATGAGAACACGGTTAGGCCGCAGGGCGAGGCGGCCGTTTGGTCGGTGCAGATAAGCCCAGACCTCCAGGACGCCCGGGCGAAAGCCCGCAACACAGTCGACGGCACCGGCGGCGGCCGCCTCATCTTCGCGAATGAGAACCTCGACACGTCCTTCGAGCCGCCACCCACGATGACGGGCTGCCTCTTCGACGATGTCGGCCAGCTCGATGGCAAGCTGATCCGCTCCTTCTTCGTCCGCTATCTCGCCGGGGTGGAGGCGTACTGCGAACATGTTGGGGGCAGTGGGGCCTGCGACCTCCTCCTCCAAAGCCAGGTTGGCTTGGTGGAGCAGGGTGGCGGCTATCTCTGCAGGCTGAATCCGACCACGGAACAGCCTGGAGGCGAGGCCGTCGACGAATCGCTCCAATCGTCGTTCGAAGCCACGGGCGGCGTTCATGGGCAGAGTGTACGAGGGCTCGACAGCATGACGGGTTGGTGCTCCGTATCTACTGACCGAACGATCGCCGACCGACCACCGCAACTACCATTGCATTCCCTCCGGGCGAGTGGCGGAACTGGCAGACGCGCAGGATTCAGGTTCCTGTGAGCATTGCGCTCGTGGGGGTTCAACTCCCCCCTCGCCCACAGAATGAGCTTCATCCGCCCCCCGGCCCGCCGGTCGCGTCGGCGGCTGGTGTGGATCGCCGGTTTGGCCATTCTTCCGGTCGTCCTCATGGCCGTTGCTCTCCAGTTCCGTACGGAACGGCGTCGGGTCGACTCCTATCTGAGGGTCACCGGAGAGGTCACCGCCGCCTACGACGACGTCGCAACCTCGGTTCGGCTGCTGATGCGGGGATTGGAAGGCTCCGACCGTCCGGCGATCCTCGATGATCTGCAGGAGGCGCTCACCGCTGCCGCCGCTGCCACCGACCTGCTGGAAGGATCCGAGGTTCCCCGAGCCACCGGCGTGGCCAACGGTTTCCTCGTTGTGGCCACCCGGGCGTGGCGGGATGGGATCTCTGTGTTGGATGATGGGATCGCCACCGTGCTCGATGACCCGTCGGACCCGTCTGGCCCTGCGCTGCTCGACGCCGCTTTCCTGAAGCTTCGGCTGGGTGACGATGCCTTCCGCGGTTTCGAAGACTCCGTAGCTTCGCTGGCTGAGAAGCATGATGTGCCCCTCCTTGCCGTGGTGCGATTCGTACCGCCCGGCACCGAGCTGCTGTTCGACACCGACCAGCTGACCCTTCGTCTGGAGAACCTCAAGGCGCTTAGCGCCCGCCATGACCTGGCGGTGGCCGACATCCGTCTCGACCCGTCGCTGGTGGCTCCAAATGAGGAAGGCATCCCCGTGCTGCCGCCGTCGGATGCCGTCATCGTCGAAGTGACCATCAGCAACCGGGGAAATGAGGCCGAGAGCGGCATCCCGGTGTCATTCTCACTGCTGTCTGCAGACGGATCCACCGTTCCCATCACGAAAACGATGGTCATTGAACACATCGGTCCCGGGGAGCTGGCCACGTTGACTTTCGTGGACATAGCCATCGGGGAGGGCGGTGTGTACGAGGTAGTCGTCGAGGTGCTGCTCGACGACGACGCCGAGCCTGCCAGCAACCGGGACAGCCGAGTCTTTCTACAGAGCCCGGCGGAATGATCACCCTCGTTGCAGCAGTCGCCGGGGTCACAGTTGCGCTCGTCGTGTTGGCAGTCGAGGTCGTCCGGTTGCGGCGCCGGGTTGACGCGGCGCCCCGGGAGGGCGGCGTGTTCTCAGCTCTCGCCGACCTCGACGAGCGATCCCGTCGCCTGGAGCACCATGCGGGATTCCTCACCCCCCGCCTCAAGCGCCTGGAAGCCGTGTTTCCCACCGCGGTGCAACACACGGCAGTGGTTGCATACGATGCCTTCGACGAGATCGCCGGGCGCCTGTCGCGATCGATTGCGCTGCTCGACGCCCGCGGCAGCGGAGTGGTCCTGTCAGTGCTGGTCGGCCGTGACCACACCCGGTGGTTTGCCAAGGCAATTGATGGGTGGCAGGGCAGCGAGCCGTTGTCGCCCGAAGAGGAACAGGCCATCGAAGCCGCCCGCCCTCACCGGTAGCATCCTTCTGATGTTGGATGTCTCCCTTCTTCGCGATGACCGTGACGCGCTGGCGGCTGCCCTGGAACGCCGCAGGCTGTCGGTCGACCTGGAGGGGCTGGCGGGCCTCGACAGGCACCGGCGTACTGTGCGCGCCGAGGCCGAGCAGATGCGGGCACAGCAGAGAGAAGCCGGCAAGCGGATTGCCACCCTGAACGGTGAAGACAAGCAGCGTGCCATCGACGAGGTGGCCCACCTCGCCGACAGCTACAGGGATTCGGTGGCGCAGGCCGACCGCTTGGACACGGAATTCGAGTCGATGTGGGCGCGGCTTCCCAACATGACTCACGAGTCGGTGCCGGTGGGGGATTCGGATGAAGGCAACGTCGCTGTACGCCACTGGGGTGAGCCGCCGGTTTTCACCTTCGATGCTCGCGACCACCAGGAGCTGGGCGAGCTGTTGGGGATAGTCGACACCGAGCGGGCGGCGCGCATGTCGGGATCGCGGTTCGGATACCTGCTGGGGAAGGCCGTGCTCGTCGAGTTCGCTCTGGTCCGGTTTGCCCTCGACCACCTCACCGGAGCCGGTTTCACCCCGGTCGTACCTCCCGTGCTGGTCCGCGAAGAGGCGGTGTTCGGCACCGGGTTTTTCCCCGGCGACGAGGAGCAGGTATACAAGACCGAGCGTGACGATCTCTACCTGGCGGCAACGGCTGAGATTCCGCTGGCCTCCTTCCACGCCGGCCAGATCTTCGAAGCGGAAGACCTGCCGCGGCGTTACGCAGGGTTCTCAACGTGTTTTCGCCGGGAGGCCGGCACATACGGCAAGGACACGAAGGGAGTGTTTCGGGTCCACCAGTTCGACAAGGTCGAGATGTTTTCCTTCTGCAGGCCGGAGGCCAGCTGGGAAGAACACGAGTTCCTCCTCGCCCGCGAAGAGGAGCTGATGCAGGCGCTCGAGGTGCCGTATCGGGTAGTCAACGTCTGCACCGGGGACTTGGGAGCATCGGCGGCCAAGAAGTACGACATCGAAGCATGGTTTCCCTCATTCGGGACCTTTCGGGAGCTGACGTCATGTTCCAACACGACCGACTACCAGGCTCGTCGGTTGAAAGTCCGCTACCGCGGCGGGAGGGGCAACCGGCTGGTACACACGCTCAACGGCACCGCGGTCGCGATAGGGCGCACGCTGCTGGCGATCATGGAGAACCATCAGCGGGAAGACGGTTCGGTGCGGATACCGGATGCTCTGGTTCCCTATTCCGGATTCGACGTGATCAGACCGCCCGGGTGAACCGGGCCGACCCGTTCGCCCGCATCGCCCGTCGCTACGACCGCGTCAACGCGCTGCTGTCGGCGGGCCGCCATCAGGCCTGGATACGGGCGGTTGTCGACTTCCTTCCCCAGGGGCGTGTCCTCGACCTGGGTGCAGGTACAGGAGTGCTGGCACGCACATCACCACGGCTGGATGTGGTCGCCGTGGATCCTTCGTTACAGATGCTGGCGTTGAACCCTTCGTTGAGACTTGTCGCCGCGGTCGGCGAGCGGCTCCCTTTCCGCAATGGGGTCTTCGATGCCGTTTTCGCGTCATATGTAATGCGGAACCTCGACTCGGTGGAGGATACGCTGGTGGAGGTGACGCGGGTTCTGCGCTCCGGTGGTGCGCTGGGCGTCGTAGGTCTGGGCCGTCCCCGAGGGCGGGTGGCAAGGCGTATTCATCGATTGGGTACCGCGGTGACGCTGCCGGCGGTGGGCCTGGTGGTCGGAGCCCCTCGGGAGTACGCCTATCTGCATCGCAGCCTGGACAAGTTGCCTCAACCCGAGGACATTTATGTCGATGCTCCGCTGCGACTGGAGGAGCTGTGGCGGATGGGGTGGATGGGTTTCGTTTACGGTGCCGTCTTGCGCAAGCCGTAGCAACCCAGCGGTGTGGTCAAATGCCGTGCACCCTGCCTTCGAGCAGCCTCCACCGGCGTGACACGGGCCGTCGGCTCCAGCCAGGCACCCCTACGGCACCCGGGACCATCCCGCTTAGGGCTGCTTCCTTCCGGACCTGACCCGGTTCACGGTGCCCCGCCGCGTAGGACCCGACCTTCATTACCGACCGCACCCGGCCACCGGCCCGGCAGGAGCACACCCTCGGGCAGGGATTAGGCCCCGCATGTAGAGGGTTTCGGGTTCAGGGCACCCCTAGCGCCCCGCTTAGCACGGCGCTGCGATGGTACCCCCTCTCCGTTTTGGCGTCGCTGAGCGCCGCGGGGTGGCGCTGAGCAGCGCCAGAATGAAAGGGCTCCTGTTTTGGCGTCGCTGAGCGCCGCGGGGTGGCGCTGAGCAGCGCCAGAATGAAAGG
>CAZIEQ010000095.1:0-8331 GCA_964538725.1 uncultured Acidimicrobiia bacterium
TTCCTATGACTCGCGGTGCACGCACGTGTTCACACCGCGCCCGCGCTCCAAGAGCACGGTCTGGGTGCCGTTGCCGTGGTGGGCATCGATGTCGATTACAGCCACCCTGACTCCTCGAGCCGCCATCGAGGCGGCGGCCAGAGCCGTGTTGTTCAGATAGCAGTAGCCGCCGAACGTTTCCGGTGCGGCGTGATGGCCCGGGGGCCGGCTCAACGCATAGGCGGTGCGCTCACCGGAGCACACCAGATCGGCGGCTGCCACTGCGCATGATGCTGCCGATAGGGCGGCCTGCCATGTTCCTTCCAGGATGGGGTCGACGTCGTTGGAATAGAGGCCGAGTTCGGCGTCTATGTGGCTGGGGCGATGCCATGGCGTCCCCGGCAGCGGGCGGATGTAGGCGGCGGCCTCGCCATCTGCAGGAGCGCCGGTTGCCCGGCGCCACCGCATGTGCGCCGTCTCGAGGAAAGCCAGATACCGGCGAGTGTGCACCAGCAGCAGGGTGGCCTCGTCGATGTTCGCGGGCAGGTGAACCTCGAATCGGTCGTGGGCTCGGAGCCCTGCGAGGATGCGCTCCGCCCGCCGTGCCGTTTCTGCAGGGGGCAGTAACTCGCCACCGAAGCGGTGTGGCTCGACTGGATCGTGAAGGGCGTGATCAGGATGGGCGAAGACGATCACGGTTGGTTCCGCTCCTCGAGTCGGACCGTGGGCGGATCATGGGCACCGATGCTACTGTCTGAAAGCGACAAGAGACAGCGATACCGGGGCGCTATCAATGGCGACGGCCGATTACGTTGCGAGTGCGCGGGCAGTGCTGGAAGGGGTAGCCGTGACGCTCGATCCCGTGATCTCGTTCAGCGAGGTGACCAAGCGGTTCGGTGCCATTACCGCTGTCGACAGCGTCGGGATGGATATCTGCCGCGGCGAGTTCGTTGCCCTCGTCGGTCCGTCTGGCTGCGGGAAGTCGACCCTCCTCAGGCTGGCATCGGGTCTGGAGGCGCCGACGTCGGGCAACATCGAGCGAGCGACCGACAATGTCGGGTATGTGTTTCAGGAACCGACCCTGATGCCGTGGCGGACCGTGAGGCGCAACGTCGAGTATCTCGCCGAGCTCGAGGGTGTGGATCGCCGCACCCGGCGTTCCCGGGCCGACGAAGTGCTCCGACTCGTAGGTCTCGACGAGTTCGCCGATCACTATCCGATCGCGCTTTCCGGCGGCATGAAGATGAGAGCCAGCGTCGCCAGGTCTCTGCTGCTCGACCCGGAACTGTTTCTGCTCGACGAACCGTTCGGAGCTCTCGATCAGATCACCCGAGGCAAACTCGACGTGGAGCTGCTGGGCCTCTTCGCCGACAGGCGGTTCGCGACTCTCTTCGTCACCCACTCTGTCGACGAAGCGGTGTTTCTCGCATCCAGGCTGCTGGTCATGTCGGCCCGTCCGGGGCGCATCAATGCAGAGTTCAGCATCCCGTACGCGTATCCGCGGGATCCTGCCATTCGGTACGACCCCGAGTTCGCCACTCTCGCCGGCCGGGTTGCAGAAGCCTTGGAGGTGACGTTGTGAATGCCTCCGATGCAGCAGTAGCGGTCGTTTCGGACGATGAGCCATCACGACTTCCGATGCGCCGCACCCGGGCCGCACTCCGGGTCATCGTCCCACCCGTCATCGTGCTGCTTCTCGTCATCGGGCTGTGGTACATCTTCACCTACGGGGTCCTCAGCGCCGACCGGCGTTTCCTGCTGCCACCGCCGCACGACGTCGTGAGCCAGGGCTTCTTCGTTTCCGACACCATCTCCGAGATCGGAAGCAGCCTCCTCAATACCGCAAACGTGGCGTTCATCGGCCTGGGGATCGCATTCGCCATCGGCTTCTCACTGGCATTGCTGATGAGCCAGGCCAAATGGATAGAGCGATCGCTGTACCCGTGGGCGGTTGTGCTGCAAACCGTCCCCATCCTGGCCCTGGTGCCGCTCCTCGGGTTCTGGTTCGGCTTTGGGCTGTCGTCGCGGGTGATCGTCTGTGTGATCATCGCCCTGTTCCCGATCATCATCAATACGCTTACCGGGCTGCTCGGCGCTGATCGCGGTTTGCACGACCTGTCAACACTGCATTCGGCGAGCCGCTGGACCCGGGCGGCGAAGCTGCAAATCCCCTCTGCCCTTCCCGACATCTTCACCGGGCTGCGGATCTCGGCGGGGCTGTCTGTGATCGGTGCCATCGTGGGGGACTTCTTCTTCGGGCGCGGCAGCCCCGGTATCGGCCTGCTGCTCACCCGCTACAGCCGGCGCTTGCAGTCGGAGGAGCTGCTTGCCGCCGTGATGGTTGCCTGTGCGCTCGGAGTGGTGGTGTTTTGGGCTTTTGGGATCATCGGCCAGCGGGTCGTGGGCCACTGGTCCGAGGCGTGGTCGAACAGGCCGATATGAGCGCTGCGCAACCGCGTCCGGAGCCGCCTGTTGTCTCTCGAGAGGTCTGTGGAAGAAGTGCCGGATGATGTTCGGCACCGGAGAAGGAGCATAACCATGAGAAGGACACTGAATCACAGGGCGAGGTGGGTGACGCTCATCAGCGCGCTGTTGTTGGTAATCGCCGCCTGCGGCGACGATGACGCGGGGACGACGACGACGGCCGCGTCGCCTGGCACCACCGCCGCCGCCCCGGAGACGACGGCGGCATCCGGTGTCTCCCTGGCCGGGGTCTGCCCGGATCCGCTGGTCGTCCAGCTCGACTGGGAGCCGGAGTCGGAGCACGGCGGGATCTACGAGATGGTGGGGGCCGGTTTCGACATCAACACCGACGCCAAGACCGTTCGCGGCCCGTTGATGGCGTCCGGTGTGGACACCGGCATCGACATAGAGGTGCGAACCGGGGGCGCCCCCGTCGGATTCACTCCCATCGAGGTGCTGCTGTATCAGGATCAGGGCATCTTCATGGGTTTCGTCCGCATCAGCGATACCGTCGTCGACCATGGAGACGTTCCCGTGGTGAGCGTGATGTCGACCTTCGAGAAGAGTGCGTTCAGCGTCTATTGGGACCCCGAGACCTATCCGGGAGTGGAGACGATTGCCGACCTCAAGGACGAGGGGGTCGTCATCGGTTTCGGCAGGCCCGACGTCTACCAGGATTTCTTCGTCGCCGAAGGGATCATCGACCAGTCCCAGGTGGACCTCAGTGAACGCCAGAAGCCGGCTGCCTTCATTGCTGCCGGCGGGAAGGACGCCGAGGCCGGCTTCGCCACCGCCGAACCGTACATTTATGAGATCGAGGTGCCGGAATGGGGTAAGCCGGTGAAGGTGCAGCTGATACACGACGCCGGTTTCCGCGACTACTTCCAGTCGCTGGCGGTCCGCCAAGCCGATGTCGCCGCCGAAGCCGACTGCCTGGCGGCCCTGGTGCCGATCATGCAGCAGGCCGAGGTCGATTTCTTCAAAGACCCGAGTGCGACCAACCAGTTCATACTCGACCTTGTGGATGCATACGACACCGGCTGGATCTACACGGAAGGTGTCGCCGGGTTCTCGGTTGACCGGCAGCTGGAGCTGGGCATCGTCGGCAACGGCGACAACGCCACGCTGGGGGACTACGACATGGCCCGGGTCCAGGAATTGATCGACATCCTCGGTGAGGTCACCGACACCGACGTGAGCGGCCTGACGCCGGCCGATCTGGCGACGAACGACTTCATCGACACTTCGATCGGTCTCTGAGGATGAACCCCACGACGATCCGGCTCGGTGTGGCTCAACCCAGAGCGATCGCCGATCCGGACCCTGAGGTGAATGTTGCCCGGGCGGTGGACATCGTTGCCCGGGCAGCCACCGCCGGGGCGGAGTTGCTTCTCTTCCCAGAGGGCTATCCGGGCCCCACCCTGCGGCGTCCCACCGCGGTTTATGAGGCCGGCCCGCGCATGGCCGACGCCGCCGCCGCCCATGGAGTGGCGGTGTGTTGGAGCCGTATGGAGCTGTGCGACGACGGGCTGTACCGCCTGGTCGTCTATGTGGTCGATGGGGAAGGCCGCCGGGTGTTGCGTTACCCGCGGGCACACCCGGCGACATTGCCCCCGTCGGAAACCGAGGTGTGGGTCGCCCCCGGCGAAGATCTGGCGTTTTTCGAAGTGGGCGGGGTCCCGATGGGCCTCATCGTCTGTTCGGAACTGTGGATACCGGAGCCCACCAGGGTGATGGCGGTCCGTGGCGCCGAGGTGATCCTGTCACCCGCCGGCGGCGGTTTCACCTCTCTGACGGCCAACTGGCAGATCATCGCCAGGGCGCGTGCCATCGAGAACCTGTGCTATGTGGCGCTTACGAACAACATCTTCTCCGACGAGGTTGGGGCCGCCATGATCGCCGGACCGGAGCATGTGATGGCGGCGTCGGGTGTTGAGGAGCTGGTCGTTGCCACACTCGATCTGGAACGGGTGCGGTGGCTCCGCGGCCGTGACGATTCGATCCGGGACCCGAAGCCGTTCTCCTCCATCCCCGGCCTGGTACGGGCGCGGCGCCCCGAGCTCTACGAGGAGCTGGTGAAGCCGGCGGGGGATCTGTACGACTATTTCACCGAGCCGGATGCTGGAGCGGCGAAGGGAGCATGAATACAGGGACGCTCATCCGCGGGCGTTATGTGCTCACTTCGGCTGAGCCTGCTGAGATATTCGACGGCGCGGTGCGTGTCGTCGGCGAGCGGGTCGACGCCGTGGGTGTGTGGGCTGATCTCCGTGCCCGCTTTCCCGAGGATGAGGTGGTGGGGGATGAGAACGCGATCGTCGTGCCCGGATTCGTCAACACCCACGGCCATTTCTCCGAGGCGTTGATCACCGGAATAGCCGAGCAGTACACACTTTGGGAGTGGATCGGAGCGGTCATCGGCCCGGTGGCGCCTCACCTCGACGAAGACATGGCCTATACGGGGACGCTGCTTGCGGGAATTCAGATGCTGCGCAGCGGGATCACCCTTGCCAACGACATGTTCGTATGCGACCCGCATTCGGGGCCGGTCACTCCCGGTGTCGTGCGGGCCCTCGACGAGCTCGGGCTGCGCGGGGTGGTGTCGTACGGGGCAGGTGATGTGCGGGGGATGAGAATCTCCCGAGTCCTGGAGGAGCACGGCGCCCTGCTGGAGGCTGCCCAGGCCAGCCGACTGAGCCGGTTCCGGGTCGGTGTTGCCGGTCTCGGCGCCCAGTCCGAAGAGCTGTTCGCCCACTCGGTGGCGATGGCCAGCGACGGCCACGGGGCCCACATCCACCTGCAGGAGGTACGCGAGGAGGTCACCGCGGTGCGTACCGCCACCGGCCGCACGCCGATCGCCCGCTGTGCCGAGGCCGGGCTGTTCGTGGCTCCCGGTGTGGCGGCGCATTGTGTGTGGGTGGATGAAGCCGACCGTGAGCTGCTGGCCGGTCATGGTGTCGGCGTGGCCCACAACCCTGTCTCCAACATGATCCTCGCCTCCGGCGTATGCCCGGTGTCCGCTCTGCGCCGGGCCGGTGTCAACGTCGGCATCGGTGTCGACGGTCCCGCCAGCAACGACCGTCAGGACATGCTGGAGGCGATCAAGCTGGCGGTGCTGTTGCAGCGGGTCGACAAGCTGCAGGCAACCGCCATGTCGGCCCGGGACGCGTTTGCCATGGCCACCATCGAGGGCGCCCGCTGCCTCGGTGTCGACGGCGAGGTCGGCTCTTTGGAAGCGGGCAAGGCCGCCGATGTGGTGGTGTTCGACGGTGACTCTCCTGCGCTCGCCAACATCCACGACCCTTTCCAGGCGGTGGTGTATTGCGCCGGTCCCCGCGAAGTGTCCGAAGTGTGGGTTGCCGGACGTCGCAGTGTGGCCGATGGCGATGTGGTGAATGTCGACCCTGCCGAGGTGGCTGCCCGTTCCCGGCCCCTGGCCGCCAAGCTGGCCCGCAACGCCGGTCTGGGCGGTCTGTCGGCCCTCGCCGGGAAGTAGCCGGCGAGTGTTCCTCCCCCGCTGTTGTGGGGGAGGTGCTGAGGGCGGAGCCCGAAGCGGAGCGGGCCGGCGTAGCCGGAAGGGGCCGTCCGAGGGCCGAGACGGAGGGGCTGGGCCCGGCATCCCATCCGATAGCCTTGCGGGTCGATGAGACACGTCTTCATCTGCCACGCCTCTGAAGACAGGACCTCGGCCGATCAGATCGTGGAGGCGCTGGAGGCCGGCAGCGTCACGTGCTGGATCGCTCCCCGCGACGTCGGCGCCGGGGAGGACTACGCCGCCGCCATAGTCACCGCCCTCGAATCCGTCGACGCGGTGGTGCTGGTCATGTCGGCGGCGGCCAACGACTCCCCCCACATTCGGCGGGAGGTGGAGCGGGCGGCCAGCTTGGGGAAGACGATCATCCCCATCCGCCTCCAATCCGTCGACCCGTCCAAGTCTCTCCAGTACTACATCAGTGACGCCCAGTGGTTCAACGCCTTCGAGGGGCGGGTGGAGGCTCATCTGCCCCGCTTCGTCGCCGACGTCGTCGCCCGTCTGGTCGCCAACGGTGTCATGCCTGCCATCAGTCCGGCTGGACCCGGCGCCGATGAGCAGGCGGCGGTGGCCGGCGCCATCGCCTCTCTGGTGGAACGCTACGGCCCCGGCCTGGCCGAGGAGCCGCGCCGGGTGCGGGCGCTGCTCATGGACCTGGCGGGGGACAGCCCCACCCTGGTGGCGGCGGCGGTGGCCGCAGCCGAGATCGGCGTCGGATCCGAGCTGGCAGGTGTGGCCCCGGCGATGCAGGCCGCGACCCGAGTGAAGCTCGTGCATCGCCTGCAGCGGGAGCGGGCGCTCACCGCTGAGATGTCGCAGTGGGCGGTGGATACGTGGGCGGATGCGGTGACCGTCGAGGAGCCGCAACAGCAGGAGCCACAGTCGGCGGTGGAGGAGCAGCCACCAGTGAAGGAAAGGCCGGTGGCGCCGCCTCCGGCGGAGAGCGCGGTGTCCCCCACCCGGGTGGAGCCAGTTCCCGCAGTGCCCCCAACTCCGGCAGCAGAGACGGCGGCGGTGACGCCGCCGACGGCACCGCCCCCGCCCGAGCCTGCATCCAAGCCTCCCCGAGGCCAGGGTCTGAGGCGGAGCTGGGTGGTGGCGGGGGTGGCCGTGGTGGTCGCGGCCGCTGCCGTTGGAGTCGGCCTGACGGTGTTCTCCGGCGGCTGCGGGCCCAATGCCGGTGCACCTCCGGTGGCGAAGACCAGCGACGTGGTCGCGATGAGGGGTGCCGACCCGGCCAACAGCAACGACTTCGGCGACAACCTGGCGCCGTCGGGCCCCCGCCTGAAGCGCCGCTGGTGCTCACGGGACGACAACCGCTTCAGCCAGATCGCCGTCTCGGCGGGGGTCGTTTATGCCCAAGGCCCCCGCTCCGGCGAGGTGGTGCTGCTGGACGTCGGCACCGGCGAGACCACGGGGACGCTTGAGGCCGCGGACGACATCGCCCTCGTCGGAGACCGCCTCTACACGTCGGGGTCGGCCGCCACCGGCATCGATCTGGCCGGCGGTTCGGAGCTGTGGCGTTTCGACCCGGCCGGGCTGATGTTCGCCCCGCCGGTGCCCGCCGGCGATGCGGTGCTGCTGCTGGAATCCGGCGAATCCGAGACCCTGTATGTGCTCGACGCCGCCGCCGGGGATGTCCGCTGGAGCCAGGGGGGGCTCGACGTTGGTTCTTTCGATACGGTGGCGATTGGTCGAGGGGTGGTGGTCGTGCCCGATGGCGACTCGATCCTCACCTTCGATCTCACCAGCGGGGAGCTGCTGTCGGATCGCCCGGACGATGTGTTAACAGGTGTGGCAGCGGCGGCGGACACGGTTCTCGTCGAAACCTCCGACGGGCTCGTTGCCCTCGACCTCGGGAGTCTGACGCTCAAGTGGGAGAGCGGGTCGTTCACCGAGATGCCGGCGGTGGCCGTGGACGAAGGTGTCGTTTTCGGAATCGCCTTCGACGATGCCACTGCGACTCTGCAGGCGTTCGACCTCGACACCGGGGCTCAGATATGGAGCCTTCCCACCGGACTCGCCGGCTCGTCATCCCGCCAGCGGCCGTCGATCGCAGCCGGGGTCGCCTACTTCGCGGTGGATTCCACCATCTTCGCGGTGGACGTGGAGATGGGGAACCTGCTGTGGAGCGACGATGTTGGAGTCGACGTCTATTCGGAGATTGCCATCGCCGACGGTCTGCTCATCTTCCAGGGTGACGACGGCAAGGTCCACGCCTTCGGCGATCGCTGACGTACTTCCTCCCCCTTGCAGAGGGGGAGGTGGATCCGGCCGAAGGCCGGAGACGGAGGGGGCAGGCGTACTGGCGCGAGCGGACGGGGCCGGCGAACGTCGGACGGCGCACACAGTCGCTCCAT
>CAZIEQ010000096.1:0-8327 GCA_964538725.1 uncultured Acidimicrobiia bacterium
CGTAACGCACGCGCGCGAGCCCACCTTGTCGGCGGGCAGACCGCGTTCCTAGGCGCGCCGGGCTGACGCCGGCGCCGGGCGACGGGCCTGGGCAGTACCGGCTCGTTAGCCTCCTCCCGACCACATGTACCTGATCCAGTTTCGCCGCCGCCGGTCGCGGCCTCGACGCGGGGGTGGCGGGGCTGAATTGGGGACCTTCCTCGGTGTCTTCACCCCTTCGATCCTCACCATCCTCGGAGTGATCCTGTTCCTGCGGACGGGGTGGGTGGTCGGAAACGTCGGCCTCGGCGGTGCCGTCGTGATCGTCGTGGTTGCAAATGTGGTCACCTTGGGGACCGCGATGTCGGTGGCGGCTGTGGCTACCAACATGCGGGTCGGTCCCGGCGGTGCCTACTACATGATTTCCCGCAGTCTCGGTGTGGAGATCGGCGCCGCGGTGGGCATCCCACTGTTCCTGGCGCAAGCTTTCAGCGTCACCCTGTATGCGTTCGGGCTTGCCGAGAGCCTGCAGCTCATCTGGGCCGACGTGCCGCTCCGTCCTGTGGCAGCCGTCACCGTGGTCATCGTATCGCTGCTGGCGACCCGGGGAGCACCCCTGGCTCTGCGTCTGCAGCTGCCCATCATGGGCGCCATCGCGTTGTCGCTGGCCGCGTTGGCGGCGGGGATACTCGGTAGCGGCGGTGGGGGAGGATGGTCGGCGGGCCCGGTAGCGAATGCGGAGAGCTTCTGGAGGGTGTTTGCAGTCTTCTTCCCCGCCGTGACCGGCATCCTGGCTGGTATCTCCCTCTCCGGCGACCTGGCCAGGCCGGAACGTTCGATTCCGTTGGGGACCATCGGTGCGGTGCTGGTGGGCTTCGTTGTCTATCTCGGAGCCACCGTCGGTCTCGGCCTGGCGGCATCCCCTGAAGACCTGGTGAGTGACAATCTCATCTGGTTCACCCTGGCCGGCGGGGCGTCCATCTTCATATATCCGGGACTCTGGGGAGCAGTGTTCTCCTCTGCGGTCGGCAGCGTGCTTGCCGCGCCCCGCACGTTGCAGGCGATGGCAGACGACCGGATCTTGCCCAGGTTCATCGGGGCACGCATAGGCGGGATTCGCGGCCCCGGGGTGCCACTGGTGGCGTCGCTCGGAGTTGCACTGTGGGCTGTGGCTCTCGGTGACCTCAACGCAGTAGCTCCCGTGTTGACGATGTTCTTCCTCACGACCTACGGCACCGTCAACCTCGTCGCCGGCGTCGAACGCCTCGCAGGCGACCCTTCCTACCGCCCTACTGTGCGGGTCCACTGGCTGGTGTCACTTTCGAGTGCAGCCGCCTGTTTTTGGGTCATGTTTCTCATCAGCCCTGCTGCACTTGCCGCAGCCGTTGTCGTCGAAGTTGGCGTATACGTCGCCATGCGGCGCCGCGCCCTGGTGGCGCCGTGGGGTGATCTGAGGAGGGGGGCGCTCACCTCGCTGGTACGGTCGGCGGTGCTGCAGCTGCGGCGCCTGCCCCGCGATCCCCGCAATTGGCGGCCCAACGTCCTTCTGTTTGCAGGCGATGTTGCCCGCCGCCCAGAGCTCGTCAGATACGGCGCCTGGCTGGTGCAGGACCGGGGCATTCTCACAGTTGCAGAGCTATGTGTGGGTCCGGTAGCCGAGCTGGCACCGACCGTGGCGTCGCGAGAACGAGCTCTCAACGCCGACCTCGCCCAGCTCGGCGTCGTCGCCTTCGGCGAGGTCGAGATCGTCGACGACTTCGAGCGGGGCGCCATCGCGGTGGCCCAGGCCAACGGGATTGCCGGTATCGAATCGAACACGGTCATGTTCGGGTGGAGCGACAAACCGGTGCGCCGAGGTTCCGCATTGCGCATCACCAGCGTGGTGGGGCACCTGGGGATCTCCTCAGTCATATGCCGCCCGGTTTCGCTTTCACCGCGACGGCGACGCACCATTCACGTCTGGTGGGGTGGCCTGCAACACAACGGCGACATGCTGGCGCTGCTGGCCCATCTGTTGTCTCTCAACCCGCCGTGGCGGGATGCCCACATTGCCATCAACAGCATCGTCACCACTGAGATGATGCTGCAGCGCAATCGGGAGCTGCTGCAGCGGGTCATTGAGACGGCTCGCATCGACGCCGAAACCGATGTGATCCTCAAACCCGCCGGTGTCACCGTGCAGGAGCTGATGTGGAGCCGCTCCCACGAAGCGGATGCCGTCTTCCTCGGACTGCGCAGCGTCAAGCCGGCTGATGCCGACGCATATGCAGCCAGACTCGACGTGCTGATGGCGGGGCTGCCGACCGTGCTGCTGGTGCACAGCGCAGGGGAGTTCCGCGGGCGTCTCCTCGGCGACAATGCGGGGCGGCCCGGACTGGGAATGATCGCAGATGGCTCCGCCTGATGAGGTTGGGTGGTGCGACCGGTCGTTAGCCTGTCGCCTTCCATGGCTGGCGGCTTCGACTACACGGCGCGTCTCGACATGGTGCGCGCCGAACTGCAACGCCGCCAGGTGGACGCAGCCTTGCTTTCGGTGGGCCGCGACCTCCTCTACTGCACCGGTTACGAGGCGACCGCTCTGGAACGGCTGACGATGGCAGTAATACCTGCGGTGGGGGAGCCGGTGCTCGTCGTGCCCGAGCTGGAAGCTCCGCGCGTCACCCCGCGAGAGGATGCATTCACGGTGAGATCCTGGGCGGAGACCGAAGACCCTGTCGACATCATCGCGGCGCTGGTTGGCCGGCCCCGGCGGCTCGCCATCGGCAACGAGACCTGGTCCGTCTTTCTGCTCGCCCTGCAGCACCGCCATCCAGAGACGGTTTTCATCCCGGCCGCGGAGGTCACCGCGCCGCTGCGCATCCACAAGTCGGATGCCGAGATCGACCACCTGCGCGCCGCCGCCGCTGCCGCCGACCGGGTCGTTGCCGCCTTGCGTGACACTGTCTTCTCCGGCCGGTCGGAACGGGACATTGCCGAGACGGTCGAACGGATGACCGTCGATGAAGGCCATGACGTCAAGGGGTTCGCCATCGTGGCAGGCGGCGCCGACGCCGCCTCTCCCCATCACGAGCCCGGAAGGCGGGTGCTGCGTCCCGGCGATGGGGTAGTCGTCGACTTCGGCGGCAGGGTGGCCGGCTACTACTCCGACACCACGCGAACGTTCCACATTGGTGAGCCGGGTACCGAATTCATCGAGGCATACGATGCTCTGCGTGCCGCCCAGCGGGCCGGGGTGGAGGCGGTTCGTCCCGGGGTGGCTGCCGCCGAGATCGACGACGCGGCGCGCCGGGTTCTCGACGATGCCGGTTACGGCGAGTACTTCATTCACCGCACCGGCCACGGCATCGGCCTCGACGTTCATGAAGCCCCCTACTTGGTCGCCGGTAACCGCCGTCGGGTTGAGGCAGGGATGACATTCTCCATCGAGCCCGGCCTATACATTCCGGGCCGCTTCGGCATGCGCATCGAGGACATCGTCGCCGTTACCTCTGGAGGATCGGAGCGGCTCAACCGTTCCCCGCGCGACCTCGCCGTCGTCGACTGACATCGCCGCCGCACCCCACAACGCGGGGGCCTTATAAGGTGAGCCCATGACATCCGATCTCGAACAACTCGCCGTGAACACGATCAGAGCCCTCGCCATGGACGGCGTAGAGGCCGCCGAATCGGGTCACCCCGGCATGCCGATGGGCATGGCCGACATTGCAGTGGTGCTGTGGGGCCGCTACCTCCGGGTGGACCCCTCCCAACCCACCTGGCCGGATAGGGACCGGTTCGTCCTCTCCAACGGCCACGGCTCCATGCTGCTCTACTCGTTGCTGCACCTGTGCAGCTTCGACATGCCGATGCAACAGCTGCAGAATTTCCGCCGATGGGGTGCTGTCACTGCTGGGCATCCCGAACGCGACCCGGAGCGGGGCATCGAAACCACCACCGGCCCGCTGGGACAAGGTTTCGGTAACGGAGTCGGGCTGGCGGTGGCCGAGGCCCACCTGCGAGCCGAGTTCGGCCCCGACCTGGTTGACCATCGCACTTTCGCATTCGTCTCCGACGGTGACCTGATGGAAGGCGTTGCCTCGGAGGCCGCCTCGCTGGCCGGACATCTCGAACTGGGCCGCCTCATCTACCTATACGACGACAACGGGATCTCCATCGAAGGCTCGACGAGGCTCGCCTTCACCGAGAATGTGGCCGGGCGGTTCGCCGCATACGGATGGCACACATTGGCAGTGGATGGGCACGACCGAGCCGCGCTCACAGATGCCATCGGCCAGGCGATCGCCGTCGAGGACAGGCCTTCTCTGCTCCTCGCCAAAACCCACATTGCCCACGGCGCTCCGACCAAACAGGACACCGCCGCCTCTCACGGCTCACCGCTGGGAGCCGAGGAGGTGGCCGCTGCCAAGGAGGCGATGGGGTGGCCAGCTGAGGAGAAGTTCTACGTCCCTGCAGACGTGTACGCCTTCTTCGCGGCGGCTATGGAAGACGGCCGGCGAGCGCGCAAAGCGTGGGAGGGGCGGCGGGACCGCATTTTCGGCGAATCTCCCGATGTTGCCGCCGCCTGGGAGACACGGCACCGTATCGAGAAGGTGTTGCTCCAAGTGCCCCCATTCGAAACGGGCTCCAGCCTGGCCACCCGCAAAGCTTCCAGCGTCGCCATCCAAGCCGCCGCCCGCCAGGTCCCTGCATTGGTCGGCGGGTCTGCCGACCTGGCCCCGTCCACCAACACTCTCATCGATGGGGCCGGCGACTTCTCGGCGTCCGATCGGCGTGGCCGCAACATGCATTTCGGCATCCGTGAGCACGGCATGGGGGCGGTGGTCAACGGCATGGCATTGCACGGAGGAGTGCGGCCCTACGGGGCGACATTCCTCGTCTTCAGCGACTACATGCGCCCTTCGGTGCGCCTGTCGGCTCTCATGGGTCTGCCCACGATATGGATTTGGACCCACGACTCTGTGTTCTTGGGCGAGGACGGGCCCACCCATCAGCCGATCGAGCATCTGGCGGCGTTGCGGGCCATCCCCAACCTGTGGGTGGTGCGTCCCGGCGATGCCGGGGAAACCGTGGAGGCGTGGGAGTTGGCGCTGGGGCGCAGCGATGGCCCGACAGCCCTGATCCTCACCCGCCAGGGCCTCCCCATCCTCGACCGTCCCCGCGGCGAGGTGGGACGGGGAGGCTACATACTGCGGCCCGGTGCGGACCTCGCCGTCGTCGCCACCGGCTCGGAGGTGTGGGTCGCCCTCGAGGCCGCGGAGATCCTGGGTACCGGCGGTATCGACGCCAGGGTCGTCAGCATGCCCTGTGTCGAGGCTTTCGACGCCCAAGACTCCTCATATCGCGACGAGGTGCTCGGTGGTCTCCCCGTCGTCACCGTCGAGGCGGGTATCACCTCGGGATGGCACCGTTTCGCCGGGTCGTCGGGACTCACCATCGGCATCGATCACTTCGGCACTTCGGCGCCGTGGCAGAGGATTGCCGAGGAATGGGGTTTCACCCCCACAGCCATCGCCGATCGCATCTCCACCTGGTTTGGAGGGTGATCGACCTCACACCGGAGCTGATACTGGCTCTGTGGGGGGCGGGCATCAGCGCTGCAGCCGCCGCGGTGATCTGGTGGCGAGTGGTCGGCCCAGGGTTCGTCTGGCTGTCAGTGGGCGTGATCCTTGTCGTCGGCATCCCGGCTGCGGTGTCCGGCGAGGACCCGGTGGCTGCATTCGCCGGATTGGCCGCTGCCGCGGCTGCGGTGGTGGCGCGCCGCCCCGCATGGGCGGCTCCACTGCTGGCGCTGGCTGCAGGCGGGTACCTGGCTTTTGCAGCCGGTGACGGGGGTGTTGTGCCGTCGCTGACGGGCGCGGCCGCTCTCGGCGGCATGACGGCCGAGATGCTCCTCGGCCATTGGTTTCTCATCGACCCCCGACTGCCGCGGTGGGCACTGCGGCGTCTCGGCCTGGCTGCGCTGGCGGGTCTGGTCGCGGATGCAGCCGTCCTGGCGTGGTGGGGAGCTTTCAGCGGGGTCGACGGCGTGCTGCTCGCCGCCTATGCGGTGCTCTGGGGAACGAGTGTCGCGCTCGGAGTCGGCGTGGTCTTCTCCCTCCGCCAACCAGGCTATGCCGGCGTGATGGCGGCCACAGGATTGTCGTATCTCGCGGTATTGACGGTTGTCGGATCCGTCGTGGTGGGGCGCGGCTTGATCGACGGGGCAGTGCTGTGAGGTGGGGGTATTCTCCGTTGGTGTGAAGGTATACACGAGGCGCGGGGATGACGGCACCACCGGCCTGTTCGGTGGAGGACGGGTGTCCAAGGACGGCACCGGTCCGGAGGCATACGGCACGGTCGATGAGGCGGTGGCGGCCCTGGGAGTCGCCCGTTCTCATGCCGGGGAGGAGTGGGCTGCAGCCATTCTGCACCTGCAGAGAGAGATGTTCGTCGTGGCCGCCGAACTGGCGACGGGTGGAGACAACCGCTCCAAGCTGGTCGACGGCGTCAGCCGGGTGACGGCAGGCATGGTGCACGGGGTCGAAGTCGAGATCGACCGGGTGGTGTCCGAGCACGGGCTGCCGTCGGGATTCGTCGTCCCCGGCAACACCCCCCTGGCAGCGGCCCTCGATGTGGCGCGCACCGTCGTACGCCGGGCGGAGCGCAGGGCGGTGCGTCATGCAGCCGCCGGGGAGCTGGCGGAATCCCGCGTGGTGGAGTATCTCAACCGGGCCGGGGACTATTTGTATGTGTTGGCGAGAGCAGCGGAGGGAAGCTGGACGCCCTCGCGCAGCAAGGAGACTTGATGGAGTTGGTGGGGGGCACCGCAGGCGGTTGTGAGGTGCTGGCGGTTCCGGTGTTCGCCGGCTGTACATGGGGACCGGGTGCCGAGGCAGCCGCCGCGTCCTTAGGCCCGGGTGTGGAACGGTTCATGGAGGCGCGGGACTTCAGCGGGAAGGCCGGGTCGCTGTTGGAGATGCCGGGGAACGGAGATCCCACGGTGGTGGTGTTCGTAGGCCTGGGTGACGAAACGGACGTGGAGGGCCTGCGTCGCGGTGCGGGAGCGCTGGCACGGGCTACCGGCCGCAGTGCTGCAGTGGCCACAACCCTTCACCAGGTGGACGTGGATGAGGCCGCGGCCGCGGTGGCGCTGGGGTTCCTCCTCGGCGGTTACCGCTTCGATGACTATCAGAGCGACCCGACACCGTCCAAGACCGAGCGTCTGGTCCTGGTCGACGCATCCGATGTCGAATTGGCTGCGGTGCGTCGTGCCGGCATCGCCGCCGAGGCTGTTGCCGCCGCCCGCGACCTGGTGAACGAGCCGGCGGGTGTGAAGCCGCCCGCTGTGCTGGCAACACGCATGGCAGAGGCGGCCGCCGCGGCCGGTGTACGCACCCGGATCTACCGCGAAGACGAGATAGATGAGGCCGGGTTCGCCGGCCTCGCCGGAGTCAGCGCCGGTTCCCACAACCCGCCGCGCCTGGTGGAGTTGTGGTGGGAACCTGCGGAACCCAGGGGCTTCATCGCATTCGTCGGTAAAGGCATTGTGTTCGACTCCGGAGGCCTCAGCCTGAAGACGGCCAAGGGCATGGAGACGATGAAGACGGACATGTCAGGGGCTGCGGCTGTCGCTGTCGCCGTAACGGCAATTGCCCAGCTGCAACTCCCCGTCAAGGTTCTGGGAGTGGCTCCGCTGGCGGAGAACATGCCCGGGGGCGGAGCGACCCGGCCTGGGGACATACTGCGCATCCGCAACGGTAAGAGCATCGAAGTGGTCAACACAGACGCCGAAGGCCGCCTCGTGCTGGCCGACGGGCTGGCCCTGGCCTGTGAACAGGAACCGGATCTCGTGGTGGATATCGCCACCCTCACCGGGTCCACCCATGTTGCCCTCGGCGACGACTACGCCGGCCTGTGGGCCAGCGGCGAGGATGCCGCCGATTTGGTTCTCGGTGCCGCCCAGCGGGCAGGTGAGAAGGTTTGGCGCATGCCTCTGGTGGGTGACTACCGCAAGCTCATCGACTCCGATATCGCCGACATGAAGAACAGCGGGGGGCGGTACGGGGGCGCTATCACGGCTGCGTTGCTGCTGAGCGAGTTCGTCGACGACCGGCCCTGGGCTCACCTGGACATTGCCGGCCCGGCGCGGGCCTCGACCACGTCGGGATACATTCCTGCCGGCGGCACCGGATTCGGTGTGCGGACCCTCATCGCCCTCGCCGAAGCAGTGGCAGAGACCTAGCCTCCTTCCGTTTTGGCGTTGTTGAGCGCCGGGGGGTGGCGCTGAGAGACGCCAGAATGGAGGGGCTTTTCTGTTTTGGCGTTGTTGAGCGCCGGGGGGTGGCGCTGAGAGACGCCAGAATGGAGGG
>CAZIEQ010000097.1:0-8258 GCA_964538725.1 uncultured Acidimicrobiia bacterium
GGCGGGCCGGCGGGGGGTCCCCCCTTTATCCCAGCGGAGGGCGCCCCCTGGCGGCGAGCCCCCCCCCCCCGCCGAGACCACCACCAAACCAGGCCGCCGGTGACGGCAGCCGCGGCCGCCGCCGCGGCCGGCCACCACCAGGCGAAACCAGGCCCAACGTCAACGGGAGGCGGCGGCAATGCAACGGTGGTCGGTGGTGGCGGGTTCAGATCCTCGGCGGTGAGCACGGTCCCTTCCGCCCAGTAGGCCGCCAGGTTCGCCATGTCGACGATGGGAACGTCGTCGAGGACATCGAGAGGGCTGCCGACGAATCCGCTCAGCATCGGCGCCTCTTCGGCGGTGAAGCGCCTCACTTCGCTGATCGACGGCCCCTGCCGCCCGTAGACGACGATCGTCGGCGGTGTGCTTCCGGAGACCGCGTCGTCCACTTCGGCCACCCCGATGAGGGTCCCGTCGGTGGTGGCGAACCATGCGAGCGCGTCGCTGCTACCCGAGAAGTAGCGGGTGACACCGCCGTCGACGCGAAACCCTGCCGAGACGCCGCCACCGGTCGTTGCGAACACCACCCCCACTACGACGTCGTCGAGAGGAGTCTGCGGCGGCCACGGTTCCTCAAACGTCAGCGCCACCCAAGCCAGCAGTCCCTTGCTCCCCACCATGGCCCGCCTCAGCCGCAGCGGTGCAGGCACCGCGCCGGCCAGCTGCGCCGGGTCGGCGGCGGCGGTGAACTCCATGCCACGTCCCAGCGAACCCGTGACCCGGCCGGTCTGCACATCCACCTTCCCCGACCAGCTGCCGCTGTGGAACCGGTCGGAGAAGGCGACCTGTTCCAATTCGCAACCGGGCAGAATCTCGTTGGCTTCCGTCGGGTCGAACGAACCGCTGATGATTCCGGTTGGCTGGTCGTAGCTGGCGTGTATTTCAAAAGTGACGTTGGTGGTCGTGTTACAGACCGCGTCGCCGCTCCACACCGTCCACCAGCCGACTGTGGCACTCCCGGTGAGCCGGCCCCCATACGGCGGCACGTGAAGGCGGATCTCGTTGGCTCTGACCACCTCGCGGCGATGAGGTTCCCGGCGGGAGTCAAGCCGGTCGAACGCGCCGACGGCGGTTGCGGGTACCGGAGCCGCCAGCACGCCGGCTATCACGCCTTCAAGCGACTCGAATTCGGCCGGCGCCCAGAGATGGTTGATCGGCCCCAAACCTCCTGGAAACTCGGGTTGGGCCGCCGTGGCAAGGCGTGACACCTGTGAAATGGAAACCGCGATCACCGCGGCCGCCATCAACGTCATGGCGATTCCACGGCGAGTGTGGTCGGCGGCCGGCGTCGTCATCTGAGGTCCACTCTGCAACCTACCCGGCCCAGTCACTCCACACGGCGCTCCAGCTGGCGTTCGGTGATGATGGTGGCCGTGATCTCCTCGATCGACAGCGCGGAGGTGTTGATCACCGGAACTCCGAGTCTGCCGAACAGCTGCTCCGCATGCTGCACCTCCCAGCGGCACCGTTCCACCGCCGAATAGTCGCTGTCGGGACGCCGCTTCTGGCGTATGTGGCGGAGGCGTTGTGGATCGATGGTAAGCCCGTAGAGCCGGTCCTCATAGCCTCGCAGGGGCGCCGGCAGGCCCGGCTTTGTGAAGTCTTCCTCGGTGAGTGGATAGTTGGCAGCCCTGATGCCGTAATGCATCGACATGTAGAGGCACGTGGGAGTCTTCCCCACACGGGATACACCGACGAGGATGGCATCGGCAGAGCCGTAGTGGTGGATGCCGATGCCATCGTCGGTCTGCAAGGCGAAGTCGACCGCGTCCAGCCTCACCTGGTAGGCGGCCATGTCGCGGATGCGGTGGTAGGCACCGACGGGAGCCGCCGGGGCGATGCCGAGCTCTTCGCTCAGCTCCTCGACGAAATGTTCGAAGAGGGTGAGCACGAGGGCATCAGCTCGGCGCAGCTCCACCCACAACGCCGGGTCGGTGAGCGTCGAGAAGACGATGGGGCGCTCTCCGCTGGCGGCGAGGACGTCGATTTCAGCCACAAGGGCGTCCACCTTCTCGACGGTGTCGACGAAAGGACGCACGTCGTAGGTGACGTCGACGCCGTCGAAACGGGCGACGAGGCTGTGAGCGAAGGCTTCGGCGGTCAGCCCGGTGTGGTCGGAGACGCAGACGATGATGCGGCTGCTGTCCGGCCTCATGCCTTCTCGCCGGCGAGTTGCAGCCAGGTCTCGACGACCGTATCGGGGTTGAGCGACAGGCTGTCGAGACCGATCTCGGCGAGCCATGCGGCGAAGTCTGGATGATCGGAGGGTCCCTGCCCGCAGATACCGATGTACTTACCGCCCCGTCTGCATGCCTGCACCGCCATCTCGATGAGGGCCTTGACCGCCGCGTTGCGCTCATCGAACAGGTCTGCAACCAGGCCCGAGTCGCGGTCCAGAGCCAAGGTGAGCTGGGTGAGGTCGTTGGAACCGATCGAGTACCCGTCGAAATACCGCAAGAACTCGTCTGCCAGCAAGGCGTTCGAAGGCACCTCGCACATCATGATGAGACGAAGGCCGTCGCGGCCGCGTTCCAGGCCGTGGGCTTTGAGCGCCTCGGTGACCTGCCGTGCCTCGTCAACCGTTCGCACGAAAGGCACCATCACTTCGAGGTTGGTGAGACCCATGCCGTCGCGCACCATGCGTAGAGCCTCGCATTCCAGTGCGAAGGCTTCGGCGAATGTCTTGTCGAGGTAGCGGGAGGCACCGCGGAAGCCGATCATCGGATTCTCCTCGGTGGGCTCATAACGGTCCCCGCCGAGCAGGTGGGAGTATTCGTTGGATTTGAAGTCTGAGAGCCGCACGATGACCGGCTTGGGGGCAAATGCTGCCGCGATGACGGCGACACCTTCACGCAGCTTCTCCACGTAGAAGCTGCGCGCATCTGCATATCCGACGGTTCTGCGATCGACCTCGGAGCGCAGCTCGGGTGGTAGCTGTGCATAGTCGACGATCGTGCGAGGATGGATGCCGATGGTGCCGGTGACAATGAACTCGATCCTGGCCAAACCGATCCCTTCGTTGGGTAGCTGGGCGTGGAGAAACGCCCGGTCGGGAGTAGCCACGTTCATCATCACCTTGACCGGCGATGCCGGCATACGGTCGAGTTCGATACGCTGCACGTCGAATGCTGCACTGCCTGCGTAGACGTAACCCGCATCGCCCTCTGCACACGACACGGTGACTGCCCGTCCCGAGGTGACGGTTTCGGTTCCGCTGCCTGTACCGACCACTGCAGGGATGCCCAACTCGCGGGCGATGATGGCTGCATGGCAGGTCCGCCCACCCCGGTTTGTGACGATGGCGGCCGCTTTGCGCATGACCGGTTCCCAGTCGGGGTCGGTCATGTCGGTGATGAGAACATCACCGTTTTCCACCATCGCGGCGTTGCTCACATGTTCGACGACGCGGGCCGTGCCCACTCCGATGCGCTGCCCGACGCTGCGCCCGGTGGCGAGCACATCGCCCTTTTCAGTGATGTGGAACCGCTCGACGACCTGGCCACTGTTGCGACTCTGCACCGTCTCCGGACGTGCCTGCAGAATATGCAGGCTCCCGTCCCTGCCATCCAAGCCCCATTCGATGTCCATGGGACGCCCGTAGTGGTCCTCGATGCGCAGCGCCAGGCGGCCCAACTCTTCTACATCGGCGTCGCTGAGGCTGAAGCGTGCCCGTGCGTCGGGGGGGACTTCTTCGGTCACAGTGCCGGCACCGTCGGCGCCGTAGACGAACCGGCGTTCCTTGCCGCCGAGCCGGCGTCTGAGGATCGCCGAGCGGCCGGCACGCAACGCCGGCTTGTACACGACGAATTCGTCGGGGTTGACCCCGCCCTGGACGACCAGTTCACCCAACCCGTAGCTGGCGTTGATCAGGACCACGTCGTCGAACCCCGACTCGGTGTCGATGGTGAACATGACACCACTGGTACCCAGGTCGCTACGGACCATCTGCTGGATGCACACCGACAAAGCAACGTCATCGTGGGCAAACCCGTGATGGGTGCGATAGGCGATCGCCCGGTCGGTGAACAGAGAGGAGAAGACACGCCGCATGGCCAACAGCACTTCGTCGATATCCCGCACGTTCAGATAGGTGTCCTGCTGACCGGCAAAGGACGCCTCCGGCAGGTCTTCGGCCGTCGCCGAGGAACGCACTGCAACCGACAGCTCGACTCCGGTCTTCTCCTCCAGGCTGCGGTAGGCGGCTTCGACATCGGAAACCAGGTCGGTGGGAAGGGGGGCCTGTAGGAAGGCGTCGCGGATACCGCCGGCAGCGGCCGCCAGCGCCTCCACGTCGTCTATGTCGACGCGTGCCAGCGATTCGCCGATCACTTCCTCGAGATCGGAGTCGGCGAGAAAGCGCCGGTAGGCAGTGGCCGTGGTGGCGAAACCGTCGGGCACCTTTACACCGACCGAAGCCAGATTGGTGACCATCTCCCCGAGCGAAGCGGTCTTACCTCCGACGCGGGCTACGTCACCCATACCGATGGCATCGAGCCAGACAACGAGGTCGTTCATGGCCCCCACATCGGCACAACCTAGCGGCCGCCTGAGCATCCCATGGCACGGGAATGAGGAATCTCAGCGCAACCGCAGCGGCGACAGCATGTCGACGGTGAGGCCTGCCTGCACCATGTCTGCAGGAGGTTTCCCATCCAGGATGAGGGAGGCGGCCAGGCGCCCGGCGCCCGGCGAGGTCTGGATGCCGGTGCCGCCCTGACCGACCAGCCAGAAGAACCCTGCTGCCGATGGTTCGAACCCGGTCACCGGGGCCCTGTCCGGTGTGAACGTGCGCAGGCCGGCCCACGACGAGCGCACGCTGCGAATTCCCAAGGTGGTGGCTGCGTTGATCCGTTCGATGGCGAGGGCAATGTCGATCTGCTCGGGGCGGGCGTCGCAGGGTGGAGAAGGGGTCTCGTCGGCCGGAGAGCACAGGATCTGAGGGCCGTCGGGCTTGAAGTAGAACTGCTCGTCGGCGTCGATGACCATCGGCCACTGCCGGGCGTCGTCACTGCCCGCGACCATGAACACCGTACGGCGCATCGGCTGCAATCTCACTGTGGCGACCGCAGCCGCTGCCGCCACCTCGTCGCCCCAGGCCCCGGACGCATTCACGACCACCGCGGCTTCGATTACCGACTCGCCGGCCTCGACGCGCCACCGCTCACCGACCTTGTGAAGCGAAGTGACCGGCGCCGCGGTGATGATGTTCCCCCCGCTGCGCCGCAGCCCGCGCACGAACGCCTGATGGAGGGAGGCCACGTCGATGTCGCATGCGTCGGGGTCCCACACTCCCCCACCGGCATAACCCTCCCGGATACAAGGAGCCAGCGCCCTCGTCGCCTGCTCATCGACCCAGTCCACGCGACCGGCGGTGAGAGCATCAGCGAACCCGGCCCGCAGCGTCTCCGTCTGCTCGGGGCGTCCGACAACCAGCCCTCCCCGCCGGGACAGCAGTGCACCATCCACCAGATCCGCGGGAGGGTCACGAAGGAAGGCGAGACTTGCCCTGGTCAGGGGCCGGATCGCAGCCGACCCGTAGTTCTCGAACAGCAGAGCGGCGCTGCGTCCCGTAGTGTGATAGGCGAGTACCGGTTCCCGTTCCACAACCGTCACCTCGGCGTGCGGCGCCAGGTAGTAGGCGGCGCTGACGCCTGCGATACCACCCCCGATGACGACGACGTCGGGCATGTGGTGACGATACAGGGAGACATATGGCCTCAAGCGGACGCCTGTGGCTCCGATGTTCTCTCGGGAGGAGCCCATCGCTCCTGCGGAGCAGAACATGGATCGTGCACCGGGAACACTCGCGGAGACGGATCGCCGAGCCACCGATCAAGCGGACCTCGACCTGGCGGTCTCTTTCGACAATGCTCCCATCGGAATATCACTCACCGACATCGAGGGCAACTACCTGCGGGTCAACCCGGCGTTGTGCAATATGCTCGGCTACAGCGCGCAGCAGCTCCTGACGATGAACTGGCGGGATGTGACCCACCCCGCCGACATCGCCACCAACGAAGCCGCCAGCGCCGAGCTGGGCCACAGCAAGCCCCGCCAGGTGGGCGCCGTCGAGAAACGCTATATCAGGTCGGACGGCAGCATGGTGTGGGTTCTGTTGTCGGTCGTTCTCATCCGAGACGACGCAGGCGACCCCGTCTACTCGCTGGCGCACATCCAGGATGTGACCCGGCACAGAGCCACAGAGGCGGCCCTTTCGGCTGCGGAAACCCGTTTCCGTACCGTCTTCGAGAACGCCCCCATCGGTATGGTGCTGCTGTCACCGGTGGGCACCGTTCTCAGAGCAAACGCCGCAGTCTGCCGAACGTTGGGCTACACGGCAGACGAGCTGTCCAACATGCTCATCAGTGACTTCATGCACGCCGGTGATCGGAGCGCTCTCGCCGAGCGAATCGGCGCCACCGGCGGGGGCGGCGAAGACACATTCCGGTTGGAGTGCCGCTGCATCGCAGCAAACGGGGATGCGGTGCCGGTCGGCTTCAGCGCAAGCGTCGTTCGTGATGCCGACGGTGAACCCGACTACCTGATCGGGCATCTGGTCGATCTGAGCGAGCTGCAGCGGGCCAACAGTCAGCTTCACAAACTGCTCGACGAGCGGGAGAACCTGATCGCATCGGTGTCCCACGAGCTGCGCACACCTATCACCGGTGTGATGGGCTTCGCCGAGCTGCTGAGCGATCCCGACTCGGGTATCCCGACGATGGACCGGGCATCGATGATCACCACCATTGCAGATCAGAGCCGCGACCTGGCCAACATCGTCGACGACTTGTTGACTGCCACCCGCATCGAGTCGGACACGCTCGCAGTGGCCAAGGTGCCGGTAGATCTCAAGGCCCAGGCCGCCCAGGTCGTCGAAGGCCTGGACACGGCCTTGCAGGCGCGCGTCACGATGCGTACCGAGCTGGCCCGGGGAGTCGGTGACCCGGCCCGAGTCCGCCAGATCCTGCGCAACCTGCTCGTCAATGCCTCCCGCTACGGAGGTGAGCACATCGAGATCCTCACAGCAACGAAGGCGACGACGGTCGAGATAGATGTGGTCGACGACGGCAATGGAGTCCCGCCAACCGACGAAGACCGGATCTTCGCGCCCTATCAGCGCGCCGACACGAGCAGCCCACCCGCGGCGAGCGTCGGCCTCGGCCTTGCCATTTCCCGGCGCCTGGCCCGTCTCATGGGGGGCGACCTGGTCTACCTCCGCGACGACGGCCACACCGTGTTCCGCTTCTCCCTTTCCCGTAACGACGCGGAGCCGGAAGGACCGGGCACCGGTCACTGAACCCGGCTACGTCGCCCGTCGCCTGCGCCGGAGGCGAGCATCACTCGGCGCAGGATCAGTGATGCGGCTACCTGAGCAGCCGCGACGAAGGCGACCAGGGCAGGCAACGACCATTCGTATAGCAACCCCAGCAGCCCTCCGCCGATGAGCAGTGCCAACCCGTATGCGGTGTTGAAGATCCCGTAGGCGGTTGCACGCCGCTGCGGGGCACTCAGTTCGGCAACGGCCGCCCGCAGTGTCGATTCCTGGATTCCCATCACCGCTCCCCAGGAGATGCTGCCGACCCACACGAAGCTCATGCTGGGGGTGAAGGCGGCTGCCGCCAGCAGGGACAGAGCCGGCAGCACGATGAGCGCGCGCAGCCCCCGCCGGTCATACATGCGGCCGGAGATGAGAGCGACGCCGGCGTCGGTTGCCATCGCCACGGCAAACATGAGCGGTACAACGGCGTCGGACGTCAAGCCGCGACTGGTGACGTGGAATGCGATCAGTGGGAATGGGGCAAATCCCAGTGCGGAGGCAAACACGAACGCCAGATACCACCTCTCCTGGCGCCCACCGGGAACAGCCGGCGCCACCACGCCGCCGCTGTGGACCGGATGGCTGTCTTCCGACATGAGGCGGTGGGCCGATACCAAGGCAGCGAGAACGAGGACTCCGGGAATGGCAAGGATCCCAAATGCGAACGGATAGTCACCCCGGCGGGCTGCCAACACACCGGCGAGCAGCAGCGGCCCGACGACGGCGCCTGTCTGGTCGAGCGCCTCATGCAGGCCGAAACCCCAGCCGACGCCGAGCGGGGTGGAAGCCTCGGCGAGGAGTGTGTCCCGGGCGGGAGATCTGATGGCCTTGCCCAGCCGCTCGGCGACCACCAGCCCCAACGCCAGATCGACCCTGCCCACCAGGCCCAACAGGGGAACTG
>CAZIEQ010000098.1:0-8222 GCA_964538725.1 uncultured Acidimicrobiia bacterium
CATCATCCACAGAGTTTGCAAGCGCAAGCGCCCGCCGTTGCGTTCCAGCTCATGCAACAGAGGCGTCATCAGTTTGTCGCCGTTTGCGCCCAGCGGGTGACCGAGGGCGATGGCGCCCCCATTCACGTTGGTCTTCTCGAGAGACGCTCCGGTCTCCTGCGCCCACATCAACGGCACCGGGGCAAAAGCCTCGTTCACCTCGAACAGATCGATGTCGTCGATCTGGAGACCGGCGCGTGCGAGCGCCTTCTCCGTTGCAGGAACCGGGCCGGTGAGCATCAGCACGGGGTCGGACCCGGCCACCGCCATCGTATGGACGCGAGCCCTCGGCTTCAGGTCGTAGCGATCAAGGGCGTCTTCGGACGCTATCAACAGAGCGGCTGCGCCGTCGGCTATCTGGCTGGCAACGGCAGCAGTCATCCTTCCTCCTTCGACGAGGGTTTTCAACGTCGACATCTTTTCCAAGCTCGTGTCGGGTCGGAACCCCTCGTCTCGATTAACACCGTCGTAAGCCACGACTTCCCGGTCGAAGCGACCCTCATCCCATGCCGTAGTGGCACGCTGGTGGCTTTCCAGTGCGAAACGCTCCATGTCCTCGCGGCTGAAATCCCACTTCTCTGCGATCAACTCGGCGCCGCGGAACTGGCTGATTTCCTGGTCCCCATAGCGGGCGAGCCAGCCATCACTCCGCAGTGGGTTGCCGAATCCCAGGTCGTCGCCTGCCAAACCGGAGCTGCCGATGGGGACGATCGACATGACTTCCACCCCACCGGCCACCACAAGGTCGTTGACACCGGCCTTCACCGCCTGCGCCGCGAAGTGAACGGCTTGCTGGGATGAGCCGCATTGACGATCGATGGTCACACCCGGCACCTCATCGGACAATCCTGCCGACAGCCAGGCAGTGCGTGCCACGTTGGCGGCCTGGGCACCGATCTGATCGACACATCCGAATATGACGTCATCGAACTCGGAGGAATCTACCCCGGAGCGTTCGACCATAGAGGCCAGGATGTTCGCACCGAGATCAGCAGGGTGAACGCCGCCAAGACCTCCCCCGCGACGTCCCGTTGGTGTCCGCATCGCATCAACGATGAAAGCTTCGGTCATCGTCATCTCCTCCAGATCGTCGTAAACCCAATGAAACAGTCCTGTTCGCAGTATAAGGGTCACCGCAAAGACTGGGTTTACGTTGAACGTCAAATGTCGCTGGCAACGGCCCCAGATCCAGGGGACCAGATGCACTCGCCGGTCGACGCCCGCGCTCGTAGTGCCGGCAGTACGCTGCGGATCGAGTCTTGGAAGACGACGGGAGTCGAAGCGGTGAAGTGCACGCATTCAGGCAGGCGGCCGCGGCGTCCCTCAGATCCACCATGAGATTCGCGTTGGTAACGGCCCCTCAGAACACCACCTGGAAGGAAGTCCTTGCGGTGTGGCAGGTGGCAGATGAGATTCCGGTCTATGAGTCAGCGTGGACATTCGATCACTTCTATCCCATATTCGGCGATCCCACCGGGCCCTGCCTCGAAGGCTGGATCACGCTCACCGCGCTCGCCCAGGCGACCAGCCGGCTCCGCCTCGGCGTGATGGTGACCGGGATCATGTACCGGCACCCGGCGGTCCTGGCCAGCATGGCCGCCACCCTCGACATCATTTCCGGGGGGCGCCTCGAACTCGGGCTCGGTGCAGGCTGGTATGAAACGGAGTGCGACGCCTACGGCATCGACCTGGGAACGCTGCAAGAGCGTTTTGATCGCTTCGAGGAGGGCTGTGAGGCAATCATCGGTCTGCTCCACAACGAGACCACCGACCTCGAGGGAAGGTACTACCGACTAACCGCGGCGCGATGTGAGCCGAAGCCGCGCCAGTACCCCCTCCCGATCTGCATCGGAGGGCAGGGAGAGCGAAGGACGTTGCGGGCGGTGGCGCAATGGGCACACCATTGGAACGCCGGCCGTATCACTCCCGACGAACTATCGCGAAAGCTAGAGATCCTTGCCGCGCATTGCGCACACATCGGACGCGATCCGGCCGAGATATCTACCTCGGTGTTCGTATTCCATCGGCCTGGTGACGACCCCGGCGCCATCGCGGACGCCGCAGCCAGCTACCGGGAAGCAGGCGCAGATATGGCGGTCATCTCACTGGGACGCCACGATCCCGGCGTCATCGAACCGCTCGCCGAAGGCTTGAAGCCCCTGACCGCGAGCAATACCGGCCCCAAGCTCTGAAGGGCAACAGGCGGATCACCGTCCAAGGCAGCCCGTATTCGCAGACTGCTATCGTCGAATGAGGTCGGCGGATCGGGGTGCCACCGACGGGTTGTCTCCGCGTTGTTTCCCAAGTCGGGTCAGTGGTCTCGACCATCGGCACAGGTTGCAAGTCGTACGGCTGATGGCCGGCTTCTGAGTCTCATCAGGAGGCCGTCATGCGGCCCAACTTCGAAAGGAGAACGGGTGGATCTGGGGATTGCCTTTCTCGGCCAGCCGGCCGATGCATTTGAGATCGCCCGCCACGCCGAAGAAGCCGGCGCCGACCTCTTCTTCTGCGGTGAGGCCGACGACGTGGGATACGGCTGCGCCGTTGCCGCCGCACTGGCCACCACGCATATCCGGGTGGGAACCAACGTCACCCTGGCTCTGGCGCGTTCGCCGATGCTCGCCGCTATGGAAGCGCACGGTCTCGCCCAGGTTGCACCGGACCGCAGCATTTACGGCGTGAGCAGCCAGATCCGCCAGGTGATCGAACGTCGCTTCGGTGAGGCCTGGTATCCCCCGGTGGGGCGCATGGAGGAGTATGTGGCAGTCATGCGCCGGGCGGGCCGGGCTATTCGCGGCGACAACGTCGAACCTTTCGAGGGCGAGTATTACCACATCAGCCAGTTCACCTTTCATGCCGTCCCGGAACCGGATCTCCCCGACGTTCCCATCCTGCTGGGCGCCGTTGGTCCACAGATGCTGGCACTGGCCGCACGCGCCTACGACGGAGTGCTGGGACACGGGGTCGCCACTCCCCGCTACCTGAGAGAAATCGCCCGGCCCGCCATCGGCTCACTTCCGCTGTACACGTCAGCATTGGCGTCGGTGGCCGAAGACCAGGAAAGGGCGCGTGACCTCGCCCGCTGGGTCGTGGCTTTCTACGCAACGACACCCAATTTCCAATTCGTCTTCGACCTAGAGGAGCGTCCCGAGATGCCGCAGAAGCTCCGGCATCTCTTCAGGGAGAACAAACGGCAAGAAATGCGAACCCTCATCGACGATGACCTGCTCGACAAGTTCATTCTCACCGGGACCCCCGAGGAGGTTGCCGAGCGGGCACTCGAATACGGGGACGTCCTCGACGGTCTGCTGCTGGGAGGGGTCGGCATCGGAGTGACGAGGGACGACATCCTCACCAATAACCGCGGACTCGTCGAAGTGTGCAAGGCTTTCAAGCGAATGTCGTGACACCCCACCAGGGGCTTCACGACGATCGGAGAGGGCGGCGCCGAATGCCGCACGTTTGCGCAGACTCAGATGTCACTGAAATGCGGCCAGGATCTCGGCTTGAGCCCTGAAGCTCGGCCCCAGCCGGGCGACATCGGTGAGGAAAGAGATGTTCCACAGGACGGCATGCTGGCAGCCCGCCGCTTCGAGCCGCCTGAGATCAGAGACGATGTCGTCGACCGATCCGTGCAATATGGCTTCGGCCACGACCTCCGGCGGTATTCTTTCGACCAACTCGAGGATCGCCTCCCGCGAATACCGCGACGGAATGAAGTCGTTGAACCCGTAGGAACCGGCACCGAGCGGAGGTTCCACTCCATGGGCCTCGAACACCGATGATGGCAGCTGCAGCGCGATGACCTTGTACATCGGCAGCTCGAACATCTGCATGCAGTCTTCTCGTGATTCCCCGACACAGGTGTATGCCCACAGGCCGGCCTCGAATGGGCGTTCGACGCCGACGGCATTGCGCGCAGCCAGGATGGCATCGAGACGGTTCCTGTAGTCCTCGGGAGAAAGCAAGGTCGGCAGCCATCCATCCGCCAGGCGCCCGGTGATGTCCAGCATTCGTGGGCCGTGGGCGGCCACCCAGATCGGTGGAAACCGGGAGTCGGCCACGGGGCCGAGGCCCATCACTGCATCGCGGTGCGGCCAGAACTGGGAGTCGTAGTCAATCGGACCGTCGGCCTCCCAGAGAAGCCGGATGATCTCAAGCGCTTCCTCCAGGCGCGACGCGGGCTTGGCAATGGAGAGGCCGTAGGGAAGGGCGTTCTCTCCCTCGCCGGTCCCGATTCCGAATATGGTGCGGCCCTCAGAGAAGTGGTCCAGCGACAAGAACTCCTGAGCCAGCACAGCAGGATGGCGACGTACGGGATCGGTGACCGACGACCCGATGAGGATACTGTCGGTGCTCACCGCCGCCGCCGCCATGCAGCTGATGGTGTCGAGAAAGACATGGGCGTTCGGCTGGCGGTACGCCAGTGGGGTGAACTCGGTGTCCCACAGGCTCTGAGGATGCCAGGCCATCAGATGATCGGGCCACCAGACCGATGCGAAGCCGGCAGCCTCCTGTTGCTTCGCAGCGGCGATGACACCCCGCGCAGGGGGAACCACGACACCCGTGGCACCGATCTTCATCACGCGCTCCTTCCTTGCGTGCCGTGGCCCATCGTTGCAGCCCAGCCCTTCAGGTCACACAGGCCTGATTCGAGCCTACCGGCACCCGCACAGACGAAACCGTCCTCCCGAAGGTGGGACCCTGCATTGTCGTCGGCCGCTGCCGTGGAGACTGTCGACAGTCGGTCATGCCTGCGGGTTCTCGACGAAGCGGAACACTTCGATGGCCAGCTCGGGGCATATCCGGCCGCAGATCTTGCAGGCGGTGCACCCGGGTTGGTCGATCAACTCGGGTAGCAGGTAGCCCTTGTGGTTTGTACGTTCAGTCATGACAAGGACGTCCTCCGGGCAAAAGGCGACACAGAGCACACACCCCTTGCATAGGTCGTCGCGAATCTCGACAGTTCCACGCCGGCGAGTCTTTCGTGCTCCAGTGGTGCCGGACCGGGATGCGCTCGGAATGGCCGCAGGTTTGCCGCTCATCGCTCGTAGGCCAGACGGTCACCGCCGGCGAGAATCTGCTCCGCCTCATCCACGATTCGCTCCGGGGGTAGCAGGCGGGCCTCGGGTGTCCCGAGCAGGTGAAGGTTGGCGCCGAGGCCCGCAGCCGCGGCGACATCCTCCACGAATTGACCCATGCTCAGCTCAACCACCAGCGCGGGGACGCCTCCTTTGGCGAGGGCTTCCCGGATCACCGCGCGGGGGAACGGCCATAGGGTCCGCGGGCGGATGAGGGCGGTTCGGATACCGTGGCGCGCAAGGGCGCGTTTCGCCTCGACGACCACCCGAGCGGCAGATCCGAAAGCTACGAACACGAGCTGTGGGTCGTCATCGAGCCCCTCCGACTCGACGCGCACCTCCTGCCTCTGGATCTCGCGGTATTTGGCGCCCAGCCGTTGCTGGAGCGCCTCGAAGGTCGTTCCCTGGCCGGATCCTGACACATCGGGCATGTCGTCACCGCCGTGGTGTTGGACAGGGCCGCCGGGGGTGATCGCCCACTCGCGCTGTGGCGCAGCCGACGGGTCGACGGGTTCGGAAACGACCACCGGTTCCATGGCGTGGGCGACGACAGAGTCCGAAAGGATCACGATCGGAGTGCGGTAACGATCGGCCAGCGCGAAGGCCGTGGCAGTGTCATCGGCAGTCTCTTGAGGAGACCATGGAGCCAGCACAGGCACCCGGTAGTCGCCGTGACCGTGACCCTTGGTCGCTTGGAAATAGTCGGACTGCGACGGACCGAGGTTTCCCGCTCCGGGACCTCCGCGGCACACGTTGATGATGACGGCCGGAAACTCCATGGCCGCCAGGTTCGACATCCCCTCGGCCATCAGGCTGAAGCCCAGTCCGCTCGTTGCCGTCATTCCGAGAACCCCGACCGACGCCGCGCCGGTGAGGATGTTGATGACGGCGAGCTCGCTCTCGGCGAAGATGTATGTGCCGTCCACCTGGGGCATCCGGACCGACATCAGCTCGGCGATCTCGGTAGCCGGAGTAATCGGGTAGCCGGAAAAACAGCGGCATCCCCCGGCTATCGCGCCCTCGACGGCTGCCTCATTGCCCGTCATGAGGACCTGGCCCGCCGGGTCGGTCAGTGCCATTCCTCAAAGCCTCCCTCCTGTTCCCTCCTCGATGTCATCGGACCGCCGCCTGCTCAGCCAGCTCGGCTCCGAGTCGGATTGCGGCTGCGTTCGCCTCGATGAGGCCGCTGCGGTGGGAGGGCACCGTGCGGCGCATACCCACAACGAGCTGCTCGGTGTCGACAGGCCCGTAGCGGGTCACTGCGAATCCCGCCGCCAGCATGGTGGCCGGGCGTTTGTCGCCGACGTGTTCCCGGGCGAGATCATCGAACGGTATGTAGTCCACCTGGCGTCCATCCGCTGCAACTTCCGGCACGGTCGTCTGGTTGACGACCAGGCCGCCCTCGGGTGCGACGCGATGGAGCGACAGTTTGACGCCCTCTGAGCTCATGATGATCCCCACGTCGGCCACACCGGGTGCCGGAGAGCACATGCCTTCGTTCGACATCACGACGAAGCACTCGATCTCGCCCCCGCGAATGGCCCCGGAGTAGATGCAGAACTGGGCTGGCTGCAAACCGGCGTTGACCGCGGCCCGGGCGAGGCACATGCTGGCCAGCTGTATGCCCTGGCCCCCGAACCCCGACAGCACATAGCGGACGGTCAGCGGCCGGTTGTGACCCGGCACGGCTCTCACCCTTGCAGCCCGAGGCGGTCGCGCATCTCACGCTCCCCACAGCTCGGGCTGCCTTCGTTGCCGCGCCGCCGGTCGACGAAGACGCCCAGCGGGTACTTGTCGATAACGGTGTCCTTGACGAATTCCATGGCCTCGACCGGTGAAACGTTCCAGTGCGTCGGGCAGGTACTGAGGATCTCCACGATGGAGAACCCAACGCCATCGAGCTGATTCTCGAAAGCGGCCCGCACGACCTTCTTGGCCGCGAGCGCCACTCCCGGCGAGTGCATGCTGACGCGGGCCGCAAACCCGACCCCGTCGAGGCACGAGGCAATCTTGAGCATGTCGATAGGCGCCCCGCTCTTGTCGGGGTCGCGGCCATCGACACTGGTAGTCGTGGGCATCCCCTCGAGCGTGGTCGGGGACTGCTGTCCACCGGTCTCACCGTATACCCCGTTGTTCATGAACAGAACGGTGATGCGTTCACCTCGGGCGGCGCTGTGGACGAACTCGCCGGTTCCGATGGCGGCGAGGTCGCCGTCGCCCTGAATGGTGAACACGACCAGTTCGGGCTGCACACGCTTCATGCCTGTGGCAACTGCGCACGCTCTCCCGTGCAGCGCCAGGTGCGTGTTGCACCGCAGATGCTCGATGAAGGCCGAGTGGCACCCGATCCCGGCCACCATCACACTCCGATCGAGCACACCGAGGTCGTCGATCACCTCGGCGATGACGGTCTGCGCGATGCCGTAGGTGCATCCCGCACACCACTGGTAGTGAGTGTCTTCCAGCGCGCCTGGCCTCTCGAAGATCTTGACCGCTGTTTCGGTGGCTGGGTTCAACCAGTCCCCCTCGCTCACAGCTCGGCGAGGGCCGGTGTCAACTCGCGCAACTCTGCGATCGGGTATCCACCCGTTTCATCGGTGAGTACCTGCACACTCACATGGTCCGCTCCCGCCGCCAGGTGGGCCGCAACACGATCCCTGATGGCCTCCACATCACCCCACGCGACGACGGCGTCCACCGCCGCGTCGGAGGCGCCTTCGCTCAGGTCGGCTTCTCCCCATCCGAGCCGCAGCAGGTTGTTGCGGTAGTTGTCCCGAGCCAGATACGCGCCGGTGTGCTTGCGGGCGACGGCACGCGCCTCCGCGGCTTCAGACATCAGTACAACGGCTTGTTCGGGAGCCAGGAGAGCGTCCGGACCCATCACTCGCCGAGCCTCTGCGGTGTGCTCCACCGGGACGAAGTAGGGGTGCGCCCCCCGGGTCCGCTCGGCAGCCAAGCGGAGCATCCGCGGTCCCAACGCGGCCAGCACCACCGGCGGCTCTTCCGCCGGCTGGGGCCCGTGGTAGCGGGCGGCGGCCATCGCATCCAGATAGGGCCGCATCGCGTCCAGCGGATGCCCGGAGGCGCGTCACGCGTGGGACG